>JALNVY010000191.1 GCA_023231165.1 Syntrophales bacterium
AAACGACCTTTTGTCAGCAAAATTCTCGCCCCCGGAGAAACGGGCGTCATGGATCGCTACTATCAGCGCCATAAGAGTTTTGACGACTGGCAAACAGAAGGGAAATACTTTATCTGTTGCATCAAGTCATCCACCACAAGACACGAGATCAGGAAATATGACGTTCAGCCCGGCGGTATTATCTTCTACGATGCGGTGGTTCTTTTGGGAACCCCATACATCAATCAAACGGAATAAGAGGTCCGCCTGGTCGGTTATCGCGTGGCAAACGTCGATTACTGGATCGCCACAGATCGCCATGATCTCTCTGTCGAGCAGATCGCCTTCGCTTACAAGCTCCGATGGAACATAGAGATTTTCTTCGGTTGGTGGAAACGCCATCTGAAAGTTTACCACCTGATTTCAAGGAGCAAATACGGATTAATGGTCCAGATGCTGGCCAGGTTGATCACCTATATCCTCTTGACTATCTATTGCCATGATGAATATCAGGAACATGTTTCCGTCAAGCGGCTCAGGGAAATCTGTATCAAAATCCGTAACGAAAGGAGCCTCGCTGATATTATCAACGATACCAGCGTATGGTTATATCAGCCGCCTGGTTCACAAAACTCATATGCAATTACTTAGCCGGATATTACTGCATTAAACTCTGATTTTCTTTATTCACTTATCTTCTTTTCCATCCAGAGCAAGAATTACCTGAGTTTTTCATGTTCTATAAAGCTTTATTTTTCGACGCACAGGAGGACTTATACAGCTCGGAGACAGCTTCCATATGTCCATCCAAAAGCGAAGCATGTGATTTTAATAGATCTTTTGATGCATCGAAGACCCCATTCAAGACTGTTTCCGGATTACCTTCATTTGTGCAGGCTTCCCGATGATTTTTGCCCAGGGTGGTTAGATAGTTCATCCATAGACTTGATAACTCTACGAAGGTTTTCTGTTGCTTCAGATTGAAGGTTAAAAGCGGTTTGATAGCTTGCAGGGGATTTTTCATACCTCTCGAAAGATCACAGCCGGGTATGATACTCGGCGCCATCCAGGACTGTGCCATACCGCTCAAACCATTTGGGGGCATCATCTTTTTCCAAACCTCCATAGGACCATTCATAAAGAATCCCCTCCAATCTTTCGCCATTTCACCTTGCTTCTCTTCATTCATCGTCTTTTCCCCCTCTTATAAATATTATTCATCCGGCCATCCTCCCTAAGAGAACTATAGATGGACCCGATTTTAACCGCTGAATCGGCAGAACTTGCTTTCTCAGTAATATCTCGAAGTTTGAAATAAATTAGCTTTTGTTCAGGTGAAAAACAACAAGGATTAAATGGTCGTAAAATGGTAGGTAAAATATACCTGCTACGAGATGGAAGATATGTAGGACCGCAGATTGTTCCTTTTATTTTTTATGCCCAGTTTGGACCGGAGATTTTTTCTGTGAAAATCAATTGCAGTTGCCGATATGTTGAGAATATCGGTCATTTCCTTCGTTGTCCGCCCATCCTTGACAAGATTGGCAACCTGAATTTCCCGTGGCGTCAGACAAAGATATGCCGAGGTCAGATTACGCAGGAATGGAGAAACTATCTCCTGCAGATTCGCCTCGATCATTCTGACCTGAGACATCTGATTATCATTTAATTTTAGCCGCTTCAAATTTTCAATGTAAGGAAAAACAAGTTTTCTGACATTGGCCTGTACCTGCTCTTCAATAGTAGCCTTATCTTCTTCCCTGTGCTTCAGGAGAACCTTCAAGGCCGTGTTTGCCTCCTCCAAGCTGCGAGATTTCAACTCCAGAGCTTGTTCCCTTTGCTTCAAAGCTTCTTCCGCCACTCGCCGCTCATTTCGCTCTTCAACCTCTTGGAGTGCCCGGCATACGGCAGGCACCAGGCGTGATAACCTGTTCTTCAAAACGTAGTCCGTTGCCCCCTGCTTAAGCAGTTCAATTGCCAGTTCCTCACCCAATGCTCCGGACACAAAAATAAAGGGAACCTCGGGACATTTTTCTCTGGCAATTTTCAAGGCAGATAATCCGTTAAAGGAAGGAAGGGAGTAATCCGAAAGAATCAAATCCGGGCAAAAATCATCCAATGCTTTGAGAAAAGAGGATCTGGCCGCCACACACCTGGAGATAAAAGGAATACCCGCCTCGCTGAGTTCATACTTTAACAATTCGGCATCCGTTGGCACATCTTCGATAATCAATACACATAATTCTTTATTCATGGCTCAACCTCTTCAGCACTAACAATCAGGTATGATTTATGAAACTTATCATAATTTTTTAGAATAAATACTAAATAATCAAATATTCGTCAATAGGGGATGCCCTTAGTATTGGTCTCGAAATCCCTGATGATAGGCCGCGTTAATGGCGAATAGGACCTATTTTCTCCTTGCAGACCATCACCCAGGAATGATAGAGATGGTCGGGGTTGTTTGGACAGGAGACAGGTTTTTATAAGTGGGAAATTGCCCTTGGTTCATGATCATGCCGCAGCCTGAACCGCCCTGACTTTTCCGGAGGCTTTGTTAGTTGAGCCCGACCACCATGGCCGGGATTTTCTGACTCTGATAGTAGATCTCCTCGAACTCTACTGGGGGGATATTGCCGATCGGTTCGACCCCGTAGATCCCTTGATGTTCGTTGATAAACGACACCATTACTTCCGTCGACGGTCGAACTCCGCCTGGGCAAAAAAAGCTGACGCCTTACGGAGAATCTCATTCACCCGCCGAATCTCACGGTTTTCTCGTTCGAGTTCCTTGAAACGGCCCCGCTCTTCGCTCGTCAGACCGCCACGCTGGCCTCTGTCGATCTCAGTCCGGCGAATCCACCGGCGCAGCGTCTCAGCAGTGCAGCCAATTTTGGACGAAATAGATACTATAGCCGACCACTGGGAGTCGTACTCACTCCCATGCTCGAACACCATCCGAACCGCCCGCTCTCTTACTTCCAGAGAATACTTGTTTTAACTTTTCATGACTCCATCCTCTCACAGATTGAAGTCTCCGGCAATACCGGGGCGGTTCAGATTCGGATGAACCAGGTAATCGCTCCACTTCTGCATCATCTTCCGGCGTTCTTCAAGGTGGGCCTTGCGGTTGTACGCTCGCCCGTTCGGATCTCTGACAGCACGGGCAAGCTGATGTTCGATGTAATCCGGTCTTACATGGAGCACTTCATCCAATATAGTCCTGGCCATTGCTCTAAATCCATGCCCCGTCATGGTGTCCTTGTCGTAGCCCATGCGGCGAAGTGCGGCCAATATTGCGTTGTTGCTCATAGGCTTGCAAAGGACCGCCCGGACGGAAAAACGTATTTGCTTGACCCGGTCAGTTCTTTAAGTTCCGTCAATATCTGGATGGCTTGTTCAGATAGGGGCACGATGTGAGCTTGCTTCATTTTCATCTTGTGAGCCGGTATCGACCAGACAGCTTCATCAAGATCAACTTCCGCCCATTCTGCGTTACGTAGTTCCCCAGGACGGACAAAGAACAAGGGGGCGAGTCTTTCAACGGGCGCACTTAACAACGAAATGCCCCTGATAACCGTCTATGGCTCTCAGAAGGGGTGCAACTTCTTTCGGATCTGTGATCGCTGCAAGATGTTTTTCTCCTGGTTGTGGTAATGCTCCTCTTAGGGCGGCTGCCGGGTCCCGTTCGGCCCTTCCCGTGGCAACGGCGTATCGGAAAACTTGCCCGGCTATGGTCCTGATCCGGTGTGCTGATTCCAAAGCACCCCTGCTTTCTATCCGGCGAAGGACCGCCAGAAGTTCAGGGGCTTCAATAGCCTTGATGGGACGTTTGCCAATCCAGGGGAAAATATCACGTTCAAGGCGGCCCATGGTAGTGGCGGCATGTCCCGGCGTCCATGTTTGGGTAAATTTCATGTGCCATTCGCGGGCTATGACTTCAAAGGTTTCGGTTTCCTCGGTCTCTGCCTGTTTCATGGCCTTACGAACGGCGCCGGGGTCAATGTCGTTTGCAATCTGCCTTCTTACTTCATCTCTGCGCTGTCTGGCATCAGCAAGACTGATTTCGGGATAATGGCCAAATGCGATCTTCTTTTCCTTTTTGTCGTAGCGATATTTGAAATACCATAGTTTGCCGCCCGAGGGAGTAACCAGAAGGAAAAGGCCCCCACCATCAAAAATCTTATATTCAGCCTCCTTTGGTTTTGCGGTGCGAACTTTGATTTCAGAAAGTGGCGTAATCCTTTTCGGCATGGGCATTCCCTCCTTTTTTGGGGGCTTCCATTTTCGTATGGGGGCTTTTCATGGTAAAAAAGGCCCCCAAAAGTCCCGGATGTTGATGAATCTCTTAGACGTCCTTGGACAAATGGTAAGAAAAAACCCGCTATTTCTAGCGGGTTTTGTACTTCTTTGGACTACCTTGGATTGTCAAATGGTGGAGGCGGGGGGAATCGAACCCCCGTCCGGAAATATTCCACTGCAGGTTCTACGTACATAGCCTTTGATTTGCTTTCGCCAACAGCCCCTCCCAAAGGCAGGATGAACCGTAACTATCCTGAGAGATTTCGCGTCCCTCCCCCCAGGCCTGGGAGTTCAGCTATCCTACCTGTATTGCGCCCTGTCTGACCCGGCAGGCATGATCAGGAGGACGTTAGCCGCTTTACGCGGCTAAGGCGTAATCGTAGTTGTCTGCGATTATGGTTTTCCTA
>JALNVY010000192.1 GCA_023231165.1 Syntrophales bacterium
ATAGCGGATCAGCCCCTGAACAAGATATTGCGGCTCCGCGCAGGCCGATCCGATAAATATCGTATTGCCGCGATGAATGTGGCTGAAGATGACGTCTTCCGATGCGAACTTCTCAGGGTATTTCTCTTTCCAGTATTCCAGTGATTTCGTCTCTAACTTCATATCAATCTCATTCGTGTGATTAAGAGGATCATCAAAATACTAATAGCAAATGGCCTGCCAACAGCTGAAGTAAAATTATAAATGTTGATTAACCATTTAATAACAAATAGTTATCAAATCAATAAGGAATCGCAGAAAGGAATAAAAGGAATCGTTTGACCTCCATATTTGGTGGAACCTCAGCATATTGAGGCCAAACGAATGATTTTATACTTTTCTGCGATTCCCTTTTGCTGATCTAAAACTCTGTTTTTAAAAGAATAATAAAAATATTAGTTTTTCCTTCGACTATTGGCAGACCATTTGCTATCACCACTTTCATGAACCGTTTAATCATACGAATTAAGGTCCTTTCTGATAAACGCATGAAGTTGTCACAGACGCTTCCGTCACTCTTCGGTTTAATAGTGGGAGTTCAAGACGCTGCCGTATTCGCAAGACCGTTAATTTAAACTGAACCTCTAAACAAGGAGATATTCAACTTGGCGTCCCTCAGCACGGCTATTATCGGGAGTCTGCACCAATTGTGGGTGCGTTTCCGTGGAAACAATTCAGCGCACAGACGCGCCGGCGACGAGCCACCACTTAGATCAGAGTTGTTCAGCGCCTCCCAGATGGAGCAACACGGCAAGATCCTTGCCGCAGCACACACATTGAGCGCAGACCATCCTCCCGAACAACTGTTGACAAGGCTCGGTGAGAATGAGGATGTCCTCCATGAGGTTCGCGACTTGCTCACAGAGGCCGTGAAAGGAAACCGGAGGATTACACCGGCAGGGGAATGGCTCCTTGACAACTTCTATCTCGTGGAAGAACAGATTCGAACTGCCAAGAGACACCTGCCAAAGGGGTACAGCAAGGGACTACCCCGCTTGAAAAAGGGGCCATCAACGGGTCTTCCCCGTGTGTACGACATTGCCCTGGAGGCGATTTCTCACGGCGATAGCCGAGTGGATCCTGAGAGCCTCAGCAGTTTCGTAGCAGCCTATCAGACAGTCACCGCATTGAAGCTGGGCGAATTATGGGCCATCCCCATCATGCTCCGCCTGGCGCTGATTGAAAATCTCCGGCGCATTGCCACGCGGATTGCCGCCGACAGGATCGACAGGAACCATGCCGATTATTGGGCGGACCGGATTACTGAGACCGCCGAGGCGAACCCTAAGGATTTAATGCTGGCCATTGCCGATATGGCGCGCTCAAAGCCTCCCATGGTCAGTTCCTTTGTTGCAGAGCTTACTCGCCGCCTGAAAGGGCAAAGTCCCGCTCTCGCATTGCCCCTCACCTGGATTGAGCAGCAACTCTCCGAGACAAGTCTGACGATTGAACAGTTAGTGCAGTCAGAAAACCAGCAACAAGCGGCAGACCAGCTTTCCATAAGCAACAGCATCGGCAGCCTCCGTTTCCTGGGCGCCATGGATTGGCGCAAATTCGTTGAAACCATGAGTGTTGTTGAACATACCCTATGCGAGGATCCTGCGGGTGTGTATGGTAAGATGGATTTCGCCACTCGTGATCAATACCGTCACGTTGTGGAGGAGATAGCGAAGAGCAGCCGATTATCCGAAAACGAGGTGGCGAGTGCTGCGATCCGTCTTGCCGGGGAGAGCGAGGGCAGGGTAAACGACGACGATCGGGAGAATCATGTCGGCTTCTACCTCATGGACAAGGGGTTGGCTCTGCTTGAAAGGACTGCCTGCGTGCGCCTATCTTTCCCTGAAGCGTTTCGAAAGGTAATTCACCGATTTCCTGTGCTCTTCTATCTTGGCACGATCTGTGTGCTCACCATGCTCTTCACCGGGTGTTTGCTTGCCGAGACACATGCCAACGGGTTACGCGGCCCCTGGATGTGGCTTATCGGCATCGTCTTGCTTCTGGGTGTAAGCCAGTTAGCGATTGCCCTGGTGAACTGGCTTGCAACGCGGCTTGTGGCACCCCATCCCCTGCCCCGAATGGACTTCTCCAAAGGAATTCCTCTTGAATCGTCTGCTCTGGTCGTGGTCCCTACGATGCTCACAGGAGCTGAAAACATCGAGCATCTGATGGAAGCGCTGGAGGTCAGGTTCCTGGCAAATAGAGGTGAAAACCTGCGTTTTGCCCTGCTGACTGATTTTCTGGATGCCGACGAGGAGACACAGCCTGATGATGGGCCGCTACTACTGCTGGCCCGGCAGAGAATCGAAGAGCTGAACGAAAAATACAGAACTTCAAAAAACGACGCCTTTTTCCTTTTCCATCGTCCCCGCCGCTTAAATCCCCAGGACCATATCTGGATGGGTTACGAACGTAAGCGGGGGAAGCTTGCGGATCTGAATCATTTTCTCCGCGGCGGCTCAAGAGAATGCTTTTCCCTCATCGTCGGTAATACGGATGGACTGGAGAAGGTGAAATACATTATCACCCTCGACACGGATACACAGCTCCCGCGTGACGCGGCGTGGCAGCTTGTGGAGACCATGGCACACCCGCTGAATCGCCCGCAATACGACGAAGACAGACAACGTATCTGTACCGGATACGGCATCCTTCAGCCACGGGTGGCCGTGAGCCTGTCTGGCACGAACCGGTCACGGTATGCCCGCATGTGGGGAAGTGATGCAGGCATCGATCCCTATACCCGCGTTGTCTCTGATGTGTACCAGGACCTCTTCGGAGAGGGTTCCTTCATAGGCAAGGGCATCTATGAGGTGGATGCGTTCGAGCAGGCCCTCAGGGGACGCTTCCCTGAGAACCGGATTTTGAGCCACGATCTTATCGAAGGGTGCTATGCGCGAGCAGGTCTTCTGAGCGATGTGCAGTTATATGAAGAATATCCCTCTCGCTACAGCGCCGACGTGAACCGTAGGCACCGCTGGATTCGCGGGGACTGGCAGCTTTTACGATGGCTGCTGCCGGGAGACCCCGGGCCGGATGCGCGTTTTCAGAAGAATCCCCTGTCGCTGCTTTCCCGGTGGAAGATTTTCGACAACCTTCGGCGCAGCCTTTCACCTTTGGCGTTGACGCTACTGCTTCTCCTGGGTTGGACAGTTTTACCGATGCCCTGGTTCTGGACCTTATCGGTACTGGGGATCATCTTGATCCCTTCCTTGATTACCTCTCTGATGGATCTGTTTCAGAAGCCGAGTGATGTCCTTCTCCATCGGCATATTCTTGCCGCTTTCCGCGAAACCGGGAGGAGTCTTGGCCAGATTACCTTTACATTCATATGTTTGCCATATGAGGCATTTTTTAGTATGGACGCTGTTCTGCGCACTATCTGGCGAATGCTGGTTGCGAACAAGCGGCTTCTTGAATGGAACCCGTCAGGCGACTCCGATCGTACGATCCGGAAAGGCCTGACGGGTTCCATTCGAACCATGTGGATCTCCCCGGTTATTTCCGTTGCCACGGCGATCTATCTAGCACTTTCGCGGCCGGAAACCTTGGTTGTTGCCTTGCCTGTTCTGGTCGTATGGCTTATTTCTCCCGGAGTAGCCTGGTGGATCAGTGAGCCTCTCAGTCGCCGGGAAGCGAGGCTCACCTCCGACCAGATCAACTTTCTGAGAAAGATTTCCCGAAAGACCTGGGGCTACTTCGAGACCTTCGTCGGCCTGGAAGATCATTGGCTTCCGCCCGATAACTATCAGGAACATCCACTTGCCAAGGTTGCCCATCGTACTTCGCCGACCAACATGGGGCTTGCCCTTCTTGCCAATTTGTCCGCCTGGGATTTCGGCTATATTTCTACAGGGCAGCTCATCGAGCGTACGGCTAACGCATTCCGTACGATGGAGGCGATGGAGCGCTACAAAGGGCACTTTTACAACTGGTATGACACAGAGTCTCTGAAACCGCTCGTGCCGATGTATATTTCGACTGTGGACAGCGGAAATCTCGCTGCCCATTTGTTAACATTGCGGTCGGGGTTAACTGCACTTCCTGATGAGAGGATAATGGGAGCAACATTATTTGACGGGCTCCTCGATACGCTGAGGGTTCTCATGGACGTTGCCGGAGAAACCGGCCCGGCCCGGTTCTATCAGGTGAAGGACGATCTGGTGACTTTGTTCGTTTCCCGGCCGGATACGCTCGAGGCTGCACGGGAGAGCCTTAGCAGTATCGCCGCGTTTGCCCTGGAAGTGGTCCATGTCTTTGACGCCGACCCTGAGAGCCAAGCCGCATGGTGGGCGCGGGCCTTTGCCGGCCAATGCCGGACTGCCCTTGATGAGTTGACCTTTCTTGCGGCATGGACAGTGCTCTCGCTTTCTTCCAAGGAGCTCGACGATTTCCCGGTTCTCGGCGAGATTCCGACGCTGCGCAAATTGGCTAATCTTGACGGAGAGTTACTGCCGGCAATGACAGATAGACACGACGGGTCGCCGGAGGAGCGGAAACAGCTCGATAAGCTTCGAGGGGCCATCAAGGAGGCAAGCATCCGGGCCAGGGCGAGAATCGTGGTTATCGAAGACCTTGCATCGCAATCCGGTGAATTTGCCCGTATCGAT
>JALNVY010000193.1 GCA_023231165.1 Syntrophales bacterium
TGGGGGTAACCTCCGGCTCGGCGGCCCTCAAGGTCGCCCTGACGGCTCTGGATGTCGGCCCGGGCGATGAAGTAATCGTCCCGGCCTTCACCTTCATCGCCACCTACGAGGCGGTCCTGGAGGTGGGCGCCATCCCCGTCATGGCCGACATCGACGATTCCCTTAACCTTGATCCTGATGATATCATTAATAAATTGACCCCCTATACCAAGGCGGTCATCCCAGTGCACATGTGCGGCGCCCCGGCGAATATCGAACAGATCGTCACGGTCGCCAGTAAATCCAATCTCCTCGTTCTGGAAGACAACGCCCAGGGTGCCGGGGGATCGTATCATGGCAAAAAGCTCGGTACTTTTGGTGATATGGGAATCTTCAGCTTCGATTACTATAAAACCATTACCTCCGGCGAGGGCGGCATGGTCATCACGGACAGCAAGGGCCTCTATGACCGGTCCGACTGGTACCACGACCACGGCCATGATCATAACGTCAAAGTCAGCCGGGCCATGGAAGGGCGATCCATCCTCGGCTTCAATTTTCGCATGAACGAACTCCAGGGCGCCGTCGGTCTGGCCCAGTTCCGGAAACTGGATATGATTATCGCCGCGCAGAAGAAAAACAAGAATGCTGTCAAGGAGTTATTAAAGGATGTGCCGGGACTTAAATTCCGGAATATCCCCGATCCCGCCGGGGATACGGCTACCTTTTTGGGGTTCAACCTCCCCGACGCGGCGGCGACCGAACGTTTTCAGGCCGCCTTGGCGGCGGAAGGCGTGGACATGGTCTGCTTCAAGAGGAATAAGTGGCACTATGTCCCGAACTGGGAGCACCTCCTGGCCTGGGCCACGGCGAATTCGAAGAAATTCCCTTTTACCAACCCCGCTTATCGCGGCAAGGTGGACTACAGCATCCGACTGATTCCCAAGGCGGAAGACATCCTGGGGCGGACACTGTTCATGGGTATCCCGATCCTGATGTCGGCGGACAAATTGGACAAGATCGGCCAGGGGATCAAAAAAGCGGCCCTGCAGATTTGATGGACTTGTAAAAGGAGCAAATTATGATCGTTGTCACCGGCGGGGCCGGCTTCATCGGCAGCGCCTTTGTCTGGAAACTCAACCAGCAGGGTATCGAAAACATTGTCATTGTGGATAACCTCGGAACCTCCGAGAAGTGGAAGAATCTCGTAAACTTACGATTTATCGAATATATTCACAAAGACGATTTCCTCCAGATGATTTACGCCGACCAGGTTCCCTTTACGGCCCGGGCCGTCATCCACCTGGGGGCGTGTTCCTCGACGACGGAACGGGACGCCGATTATCTTTGGCGGAACAATTATCTCTACACCTGCCGGCTGGCCGACTGGGCGATCCGCAACGGAATCCGCTTTATCTACGCCAGCTCCGCCGCCACTTACGGCGACGGCGCCCAGGGGTTCTCCGACGACGACGCCCTCACCCCCACCCTCAAGCCCATCAACATGTATGGCTATTCCAAGCAGGTCTTCGATCTCTGGACCCTGCGCCGGGGAGCGGAAAAGCAGATCGCCGGGCTCAAGTTCTTCAATGTTTTCGGTCCTAATGAGTATCACAAGGGCGATATGACCTCCGTGGTTTTCAAGGCCTTCCATCAGATTCGCGCCAACGGCCAGGTCCGCCTCTTCAAGTCCCACCGTCCTGAATACGCCGATGGCGGACAACTGCGTGATTTCGTTTATATAAAAGACTGCATCGACGTGTTGTGGTGGCTCCTGGAAAACAGAGACGCCAACGGCATCTTCAACGTGGGCACGGGCAAATCCCGGAGCTGGAACGATCTGATCAACGCCGTCTTTGCGGCCATTCAGTTGCCCACCCGGATAGAGTACTTCGACATGCCCGAGGGATTACGTAATCAATATCAGTACTTTACCGAGGCAAAAATGGACAAGCTCCGGGTAGCAGGCTGTCCGGTCGCCTTCCGCGCTCTGGAAGATTCCGTCCGGGACTACGTGACCGGCCACCTGATGCAGGCCGACCCATACCTGTAAAAATGAAAGTCGTCTGTATTATCCCTTCAAGATATGAATCGTCCCGGTTTCCCGGCAAACCTCTGGCGGACCTGTGCGGCAAGCCCATGATCCAGCATGTTTATGAGCGGGTTCTTCAGTCGGGATTTGTTTCCCTGATTGCGGTGGCGACGGATGACCAACGGATCTTCGACGCCGTGATTACCTTCGGCGGGCGGGCCGTCCTGACGGCCGCCGTCCATCCCTCGGGAACGGACCGGATCCACGAGGCCGCCTCGCTGCTCCAGCTTGACGACGAAGACATTGTCGTGAATATCCAGGGAGATCAGCCGCTCTTTAACCCCATCCAGATCGAGGAAGTCGTGCAACCGCTCCGGGATGATCCGTCCATTCCCATGTCTACGCTCATCTACCGCATCATCCGTGAGGAGGAAATCGGCCACCCTAACGCCGTCAAGACGGTTTTTGACGCCGATGGTTTCGCCCTCTATTTTTCACGGGCCACGGTGCCTTTCGTCCGGGATCGAGATAAGCAGACCGACTATTATAAACACCACGGGATATACGCCTACCGGCGGCATTTTCTCCGCACCTTTGCCGCCCTCCCCGTGGGAAAACTGGAAAAATTGGAAGCCCTGGAGCAGCTCCGGGCCCTGGAATACGGATATAAAATCAAGGTGATAGAAACAATCCATGACTCCGTGGAGGTGGACACACCGGCGGAACTGGAGCGCGTCCGACAACTGCTGCTCCATGGATGAAACATACATAAAGAAAGCATAGAATTCATTATGGTCGATCTTGAATACCTGAAAAACATAGACCTGGTCGCCATCCCCAGGATGCAGCAGTTTCTGCGCACCTTCATACTGGGACCAAACTACAACATCTTCCAGAAGGTGGATATTGTTCTTGAAAATCTGGACAATATCCCCAAGGGACAGAACGTCATCTTCGCCATGAACCACACGGACCGGTTCAACTACTGGCCTTTTCAATATAAATTGTCGAGATTATTGAGCTATTCCTGGACCACCGTTTGGGTGAAAGGCAAATACTATCGTAACAAGTGGCTTGGCCGGGGGCTCGATATGTGCAATCTCATCCCCGTTCCTTCTCTGGGCTATCTGATCGAGGAGTTCTACACCAGGAAATTCAACCGGCGCATTGACCGGGAAGAATACCGCAAGGTCCGCAACGCCATCGACGGCAGAGATGTCGAGACGGGGGAATATGCCGCGAATGTCGCGGAAACGGTCCGCCTCTTCGGGGACGGCTTCATCGAATTCATCCGGGACTACTACGAACAGGTAATGGAGAAAGTGGCGGAACTCACCCGGTTCGCCCTTTTCGAAAAGGGCCTGAGCATCATTATCTTTCCCGAGGGGACCCGGGGAACCCAATTAGGGGAAGGCAGGACCGGCATCGCCCAGGTCGCCCTCCACACCGGGAAACTGGTGGTCCCCATCGGCTGCAACAATTCCGACCAGGTATATCCCGACAGCCTCCCCTTCGCCAGATCGGGCCGGATCATCTATCGCATCGGGAAACCATTTTCCGTGGAAGACCGGCTTAAACCGTTCCGGATTGACGAACCCTTTCGGCTTTTATCCCGGGAATCTCAGCAGCGATATAAAGACCGGTTTGAAGGGGCGACAGCGGTCATTATGGAAAGTATCAATGCCCAGCTCGATGAAGCGTACCGGAGATAGCCGGGACGGCGATTTGACGGGCATTCTCCTTGAAGCTGCCGGGGCATTGGGCATTACCCTCGCCGAGCGGGAGCTTGCTCTCTTTTCACGCTACCAGGAGGAACTGATCACGTGGAACAGGATTGTCAGCCTCGTCGCCGTTAAATCCCCTCTCGACATACCAATCAAGCATTTTATCGATTCCCTGACCGCCCTCCCCCTGCTACCCCGGGAAGGAAGACGATTATTGGACATTGGTACGGGAGCGGGCTTCCCGGGCTTGCCCTTGAAGATCATCCGCCCGGACATAGATCTTCATTTGCTGGAGGCATCACGAAAAAAAGTCTCCTTTCTTAAAGAGCTGATCCGCAAATTAGGCCTGCCGGACGTAACGATTATTCATGAGCGGGTGGAACAGGTAATGAATAATTCGCACCTCCACGAAAACTTCGATTGCATGATCTCCCGGGCCGCCTTCAAAATGCCTGAACTACTGAATATGGGCCTACATTTTTTACGACTGGGGGGGGTGCTGCTGGCCATGAGGGGCCCCCGGGAAGAAGGGACAAACCAAAATACTGGTCAAACTATTGATAATAAAGGGCTTTATCTTGATAAAATTGTTGATTTTCATCTTCCCATAACCGGGGTTTCCCGAAAAATAATTCTTTATAAAAAACTTTAACAAATTCAAGATGTTAAATAATAATAATTTATAAAATATCCCTTTCAAAAAACCTTTTATTGTGGTAGCTTCCCCCAGAATTAGTCATCAGAAAAGTCTTGGGAAAAACCTCATAATATCATGCGTAAAATCATAAGCATTGCCAATCAGAAAGGCGGGGTGGGAAAGACCACGACGGCCATTAACCTGGCCGCTTCTTTAGCCACGGCGGAACAGCGCACCCTGCTTATCGATTGCGACTCCCAGGGCAA
>JALNVY010000194.1 GCA_023231165.1 Syntrophales bacterium
GCAATAAGATCCATGACATAGAATGCCTTCTTCGATGCGGGACGGGGGCTTTCCTCCTCGATCTTTTTAGGCGGCTGAGGTTCATATTCGGTCATGGCGGCCATGACGTCCTTCGGAAGATCTATCAGCACCGGGCCGGGCCGTCCCGACCGGGCAATATGGAAGGCCTCGTGGATCGTCTTGGCGACCTCATCCACCCGCTTGATCAGGAAATTGTGCTTTGTACAGGGGCGGGTGATGCCGATGATATCTACCTCCTGGAAGGCGTCGGTCCCGATTAGATGCGTGGGAACCTGGCCGGTCAGAACGACGATGGGGATGGAATCCAAATAGGCATTGGCGATCCCCGTAACCGTGTTGGACGCCCCGGGTCCGGATGTTACCAGGGCCACTCCGACCTTGCCGGAGGCGCGGGCATATCCGTCCGCCGCATGAACGGCCCCCTGTTCATGACGTACCAGAATATGGCGAATCTCACCCTTGAACAGCTCATCATAGATATCCAGAAGAACGCCTCCCGGATAGCCGAAGATCGTGTGGATCCCCTCCTGCTTTAGCACCTTGATCAGAATTTCAGCTCCTCTTAGTTGCAATGTAAGCACCTCCGTTATGAATATTTTAAATTTTAGAGCAAAAAAAAGCCGCTATCTTTGGAGAAGCGGCTTTCTAGAATCAAAAAAGCCGCGGGTTTTGGGGCCCGCGGCTCTTGTTTTTAAAGGTTGTTTAAAAACACCGAGCAGCAGTCCCCCTCGGTACGATGACTACAACGACGCTGCCCTGTACAATGACCTTGTTTTTCATTTGGCTGTCTTCCATGTCCTTCAAGTTGAAAAGTGGCCGCACCCTACGAAAATAATTGACCCTTGTCAAGCATTTTTTCCATAATGACTATTTTCCAGCGCCATAACTTTCAATACTCCGGCCGGATCGTAAAGGATTCCCTACAAATTATGTCAGGTCGCTTTTCCTGATTACGATTGAAACGTGCATATTTTGGAGGTTGATTTTTCCGAAGTCCAGGGGTATCGTTATCTCTCTGTACTCAAGCATAGAGTAGTAGTTGTGGATACCCAACCTTTCAGATGGTATTCAATAACAATGAAAGCGTTATACGGTTTTTACTGATGATTCTCAACCACATATCGCTCATCAATCGTTAACTTTCCAACTGTACAGGTCTTCTCAACACGGGAGTTCACCAATCAATGAAGGATCAATCCAAGACAAAGCATACACTAATCCAGGACCTGGCTTCTCTAAGAGAGAGAATTACGAAGCTGGAGCAATCTGAATCAGAGCTTAAAGAGGCGGCGGAAAAGAAATCCCAGGATATGTTAAATTTCTTGCAGACATTAATCAACACCATCCCCAGTCCGATTTTTTGCAAAGATATTGATGGTGTCTACCAGGACTGCAACAAGGAATTCGAGAATTATGTCGGCATGAAAAAAGAGGAAATTATTGGCAAGAGGGCCCATGATCTGTTTCCCAAGGATTTAGGCGACAAATACCGTGAGATGGATTTAGCATTGTTTCATCAACCGGGAAGGCAAATATATGAATACCAGATAATGTACGCAGATGGAACTAATCGTGATGTTGTGGTGAACAAAGCGACCTACCAAAATGTTGATGGCGCCCTGGCCGGATCGGTTGGCGTCATGGTGGACATCACCGAGCGCAGGCAGGCGGAAGCGACCATCGGGAAGAGCGAGGAAAAATACCGCAATCTCTTTGATAATGCAGTGGAAGGAATATATCAAACGACGCCGGCCGGCCGGATCGTAAGTACAAATATGGCTTTTGCCCGTATGTTTGGCTATGAATCTCCGGAAGAAATTGTCAATACGGTAACGGATATCGCTACGCGGTTGTACGCTAATCCCGATGACAGGAAGAGGTTGCTCGGCCAGATGAAGGACACGGGATACCTAAGCAACTTCGAATGTCTCATGCTCCGGAAGGACGGCAGCACTTTCTGGGTAGTTATGAACGCTCGTTTAACATGCCTCCCGGACGGCGCTTCCTGTCTGGAGGGATTCCTCTTTGACATCACCAAGCGCAAGCGGGCCGAGGCGGCGCTACAGGCGAGCGAAGAAAATTTTCGCCGGTCTCTGGATGAGTCCCCGCTGGGGATACGCATCGTGACAGCAGAAGGCGAGACAATTTATGCCAACCAGGCTATTTTGAGTATATATTGCTACGACAGCATCGAGGAATTGAAAACAACCCCCGTGGATAAGCGCTATACCCCAGAGAGCTATGCCGAATTCCAGATCAGAAGAGGGAAAAGAAAACGAGGGAATCATGACCCATCCGAATACGAAATAAGCATTGTCAGGAAAGATGGTGAAATCCGCCATCTCCAGGTCTCCCGCAAGGAAATATTGTGGGGCGGTGCAAGACACTTTCAAGTAATATACCAAGACATCACCAAACGCAAGCAGGCGGAGGACGCGTTGCGGGAGAGTGAGAAAAGATTAAGAGAAGCGCAAAAAATGGCTCATCTGGGTTTCTGGTACTGGGATGTAAAAACGGGCGATGTCGAATGGTCAGAGGAAGTATTTAAGATTTTTTGCCTCGATCCGAAAGAATTCACTCCACAAATTGATTCAATCCAAGCATTATCGCCGTGGCCCGAGGATCATCAGCGTCACCAAGAGTTAATAAATCGGGCGATTGAGACTCATGATCAAGGTTTCTATGAACAAAAATTTCTTCGTCCAGATCAGAGCATTGGATACTACTACTCGACTTTCCAAGGTAACTACGATGAAAATGGCGATCTTTTTTCAATTGTCGGGACGGTGCTGGACATCACCAAGCGCAAACTGGCCGAGAAACAACTCCAAGACACTCTTGACAGTCTCAGGAAGGCGTTTAGTACAACCGTTCAGGTTCTGGTGTCCGCCGTGGAGACAAGAGATCCCTATACGGCTGGTCACCAGATCAGATCCGCCGATCTTGCCCGTGCCATTGCCACAGAATTGGGACTTCCCCAGGATGAAATCGACGGTATCCGCATGGCGGGAGCTATTCATGACATCGGGAAAATATCCGTTCCGGCAGAGTTATTGTCCAAACCAATAAAACTGTCTGATCTCGAATTTTCTCTGATTAAAGAACATGCCCCAAAAGGGTATGAGATGCTGAAGGATGTAGAATCGCCCTGGCCCCTGGCGGAGATTGTTTACCAGCACCATGAGCGTATGGATGGTTCCGGCTATCCGCAGGGACTCAAAGGGGAGGAAATTCTCATGGAGGCCCGTATCCTCGCCGTTGCGGATGTGGTGGAATCCATGGCATCCCATCGCCCCTATCGTCCCGCCTTGGGATTGAATGCGGCACTGCAAGAGATTGAGAACAATAAAGGGACGCTTTATGATGCAGAGGCGGTGGATGCCTGCCTGAGATTATTCCGGGAGAAAGGTTTTCAACTTGAAGGGACCAGATTATAAAATGAACGATCAATTCAAGATAAATCCGGAACTGATCGAAGAAATTTCCATCTTAGAGCAGACAATCAAGGAAGTGGAACAAACAGAATCGGACCGTAAAAATGCCGAGGAAGCCCTGAAGCTGAGCGAGGAGAAATACCGGACAATCCTCGAGAGCATTGAAGAAGGATATTATGAAGTCGATCTGGCAGGTAATTTCACTTTTTTTAACCGCTCGTTAGCAAAGATGCTCGGATATAGCGAAGAAGAAATGATGGGCATGAACAATCGCCAATACTCGGAAAAAGAGATCGCCAGGAAGGTTTTCCGGGCTTATAATGAAGTTTATCGAACGGGTGTCCCATCGAAACATGTGAATTGGGAACTGATCAAGAAAGACGGATCTAAAATATATGTGGAAACATCCGTCTCCCTGATGAGGGATATGACGGGAAACCCCATCGGCTTTCGAGGAATTTTTCTCGATGTGACGTACCGCAAACAAGCGGAACGAGCCCTTCTGGAAACGCAACAACGGCTGGCAGATATCATTGACTTCCTTCCCGATGCGACCTTTGTCATCGATATCTATGGAAAGGTGATTGCCTGGAACCGGGCCATGGAAAAAATGACGGATATCAAGGGGTATGATATAATAGGGAAAAGTGATTATGCCTATGCCATTCCTTTTTATGGAGTGAGACGCCCAATCCTCATCGATCTGGCCCTCCATCCCGATCCGGAATCAGAGAAAAAATATGCCTCGATTCAAAGGCAGGGTTATAGCGTTTCCGGGGAGAGCGTCATGCCGAATATGGGCGGCGGAAGTGTCTTTCTCTGGGGAACGGCAACGGCGTTATGTGACCCTGATGGCCGTATCGTGGGCGCCATCGAATCGATTCGAGACATTACAGAACGCAGGAAGCTGGAAGAGGATATCAGGAATCTTTCGATCACCGACCCCTTGACGGGTTTATATAACCGCAGGGGATTCATGTCCCTTGCGGTACAGCAAATAAAGATCTCCGAACGGACCAAAAGAGGGATGTTGCTCAGTTATATCGACCTGGATGGCATGAAGGCCATCAATGACACCCTGGGGCACAAGAAGGGGGATGAAGCCTTGGTCGAAACATCCCAAATTCTGAAAGAAGTATTCCGGGAGGCCGATATCATTGCCCGCATGGGGGGAGA
>JALNVY010000195.1 GCA_023231165.1 Syntrophales bacterium
CCTGTTTCTTTCCCTGATCCTGTGGGGTTTAAAAATTGCCCAGTATTCAAGAGACTTATCGGGAACCCTGATTGCGTATGGGATTACCATCATGATTTTTTGGGGCGTCTTTATCAATATCGGAATGGTCCTTGGCATCCTTCCCGTCGTAGGCATACCATTGCCATTTTTAAGCTACGGCGGTTCATCAGTAGTGGTACTGATGATGGCCATCGGCTTGCTGATCAATATAAGCATGAGACGATTTATCTTGCAGCCGTAATGTCTGCTGAGTCTTTTACCAAAAAATGCTTGACAAGCAGATAGAGTTATGATTAGTAGTCCGCGCTTTTGGCAAGGGAGGTTAAGGTTTTGTATTTCTACCTACATAACCGTTGTCTTGATGCAAGGGAACTGGTTGTAAATACTCAATATATTGACGGACGAGCCGGGTGGACGAGGGACCCTCTTCACTCGGTTTTTTTTTAAAAGTAATGATAAGCGAGAGGTTCTAAAGTGGTTGATATTAATCTTACTTTGTTTGTACAGATGGCCAATTTCCTTGTGCTCATCGTGATCTTGAACTACCTGCTCTATAAACCGATTCTTGCCATCCTCGATAAGAGAAAAATGCGCCTCGACGAATCCGAGGGAGAGATCAAGCGACTCAACGCAACCGTCGAGAAGAAGGCGGCGGAGTATGAAGAAAAACTCCGCATGGCCAAGCAGGATGCCTTGGGGAAGAAAAATGAGATCCTCAAGGAAGCTGCGGATAGCGCCAAGGCCATCATCGACGAACGGCGGAGCAAGATTCCGGCGATGCTGGCTGAGTTTCAGGGGAAGGTCGGGCAGGAAGTGGATGCCGCAAGGCGGATCCTGAAAGATCAGTCCCAGAGAATATCGGCGGAGATCGCTGAAAAGGTGTTGGGAAGGAGTCTCCAATGAAAGATAATCACCGGCTTCAACTGATAAAATCCATTCTCCTTGCCACTTTGATGATCTTGCTGACAGGTGTGGCGGTATATGCGGCTGGTGGCGGCGAGGGTCACGTCAGCCCTGAAGAGCAGAAGAAGACTCTCATTGACTTTGGCTACCGGGTACTGAACTTTGCAATTCTTGCCGGGTTCCTCTGGTGGATGTCGGCCAAGAAGATAAAAGAGTTTTTTGCCGGCAGGCGAGCAGACATCAAGACATCCTTGGATCAGGCGCTGGCGGCAAAGGAAGATGCGGAAAAGAAATTTAAGGAATACGCTGCCAAGCTGGAGAAGGCTACGGAAGAGATCGACGGTATTGCCGAGATGATCAAGGTCCAGGGTTTGGCGGAAAAAGAGAAGCTGATTGAGGAGGCCAAGAAGGCCGCCGTCAAGATCGAAGAAGATACCAAGGCCCGGATGGAGCAGGAATTCGGCAACGCCAGAAACCAGTTGCGGGCCGAGGCGGCGCAACTCTCGGTGCAAATGGCCGAGGAACTCCTTAGAAGAAATATCACGATTCAGGATCATGAACACATGGTCAAAGACTATATGGATAAGGTGGTGATAAAACATTGATCGGAAGCACGATTGCGAAACGATACGCCCGCGCGTTCTATGAGATTGCAGCCGAGGAGAGCCAGCTCGAGAAGTACTACCAAGAGTTGAGCAGCTTTTCCGCAATTATCAATGACAATAAGGACCTCAAGGACTTTCTGGCCAATCCCATATTTGATCAGAACGAAAAAAAGTCCGTGGTCGAAAGCATCCTGCAGAAAACGGATATTTCCGGAATAACTGCTAATTTTTTGAAGCTGCTTACGGATAAACAAAGAATCGTCGTTCTTTCCGACATTGTCGATTGTTACCGGGAGTTGATGGATGAGGCCCTGAAAACGGTTCGGGCCAATGTCAAGACAGCTTTCCCGCTGTCGACCGAGTTGATCCGGAAGCTTCAGCAGGGTCTTGAAGGGCAGACGCAGAAAAGTGTTGAAATGACTGTTATCGAAGACCCTTCTCTGCTGGGCGGTATAGTCGTCAGGGTGGGAGACACCGTGTATGATAACAGTATTAGAACTCAACTAAATAATATAAAGAATCTCTTAGGGGAGGAGATGTAGCGTATGGATACAATCAGGGCAGAAGAAATCAGTCAAATCATATCCAAACAAATCAAAGACTATGAAAAGAAGCTGGACATCAGCGAGACCGGCACAGTGCTTTCCGTCGGTGACGGCATCGCCAGGATCTACGGCGTCCAGAATGCCATGGCCATGGAGCTGCTGGAGTTCCCAGGTGGTATTCTCGGTATGGTTCTTAACCTCGAAAGAGATAATGTCGGCGTCGCCGTTCTCGGCGAGGTAACCCACATCAAAGAGGGCGACATTGTTAAAAGAACGGGCCGAATTGCGCAGGTGCCGGTTGGTGAGGCCGTCTTGGGACGGGTCATCGACGGGACGGGTGCTCCTATCGACGGTAAAGGGCCCATTGAAACGACTGAATTCCGCAGAATTGAGATGGTCGCCCCCGGCGTTATTCAACGACAGGCGGTCAATCAGCCCATGTACACAGGCCTAAAGGCCATCGACGCCATGACGCCCATTGGCAGAGGGCAGCGCGAACTAGTCATCGGCGACCGCCAGATCGGCAAGACGGCCATTTGTATCGACGCCATCATTCGCCAGAAGGAAACGGGCCTCAAATGCATTTATGTGGCCATCGGACAGAAGAAGTCAACGGTTGCCCAGGTGGTCGAGAACCTGAAGAAGCATGACGCCATGTCCTACACCTGTGTCGTTTCGGCCTGCGCCAGCGACCCCGCTACCCTGCAGTATGTTGCCGCATTTGCCGGTTGCAGTATCGGGGAATACTTCCGGGATCGGGGTCAGGACGCCTTGATCATTTATGACGATCTCTCCAAACAGGCCGTTGCTTATCGGCAGATTTCTCTGTTGCTGAGAAGGCCTCCCGGACGCGAGGCTTATCCCGGCGACATTTTCTATAATCACTCACGCCTCCTCGAAAGAGCGGCCCGGGTCAGCGAGGAGCTCGGCAGCGGTTCCCTGACGGCCTTGCCCATCATTGAGACCCAGGCGGGTGACGTCTCGGCGTATATTCCAACTAATGTTATTTCCATTACCGACGGCCAGGTCTATCTGGAGCCGTCTCTTTTCTTCTCCGGCGTCCGTCCGGCGATCAACGTCGGTCTCTCAGTTTCCCGCGTCGGCGGGGCCGCCCAGGTAAAGGCCATGAAGCAGGTGGCGGGAACCCTGAAACTCGACCTTGCCCAGTACCGTGAATTAGCAGCCTTTGCCTCCTTCGGAAGCGATCTTGACAAGGCGACCCAGGCACAGCTTGAACGTGGCGTCCGCTTGGTGGAACTCCTCAAGCAACCGCAATTCCAGCCCATGTCGCTGGGCGAAGAAGTGGCGATCCTTTTTGCAGGGACAAAGGGATTCCTTGACAAGTATCCCGTTGAGAAGATCAAGGATTACGAACTGCAACTTCTTTCGTTCGTGAAGAACAAGTATGCCGACATTCTCAAAGAGATCGATGAGAAGATGATCATCAGCCCCGAACTTGAAAAGAAGATGAAAGACGCCTTCACGGAGTTTGACGCTGTATTTGCCGGCTGAAAGACTTTGGAGACAGCAGATAAGATAATCAGCCGATTTTAAAAAGGGAGTAAGAGTTAATGGCCGCACTTAAGGACATTAAGAGACAAATAGGAGGCGTTCAAAAGACAAAGCAGATCACGAGCGCCATGAACATGGTGGCGGCGTCCAAGTTTAGAACTGCGCAAATGCGGATGGATAATTTTCGTCCTTATGCAGGTAAATTCATGGAGGTCCTCAACAGCTTGGCCCTGCGTGTGGACGCAAGTTCACATCCGCTACTGGCGGTCAGACCACCCAAGAAACTCCGGGTGATCTGCATGACTTCGGATCGGGGGCTGTGTGGTGGTTTCAATACCAACCTGATCAAGGCAACGGAGCGTTTCCTGAAAGAGAAAAAGGGGGAAGGCAAGGATGTCGTTCTTGTCCCCATAGGGCGGAAGGGACGTGATTATTTCAGAAAAAAAACCAGCATTATTAATGACCGCGTTGATGTGTTTAAAACATTCAATATGAGTCTCGCTGTTGAGATATCCAATGACATCATCCCTTCCTTCCTTAAAGAGGAGTATGATGAATTGTATCTCGTATATAACGAATTTAAAAATGTCTCTATCCATCGCCCGGTAGTAGTGAGGCTTTTCCCCCTCCCCTCCATAGGACAGGAAGAAGCGACGGATCCGGAAAAACGTATCGATTATATCTACGAACCTTCAGATGAGGTCCTGCTGGACAGGATACTTCCCATGTATGTGCGGGTTCTGATTTACCGAGCCCTGCTGGAGACATACGCCGGAGAAAACGGGGCGAGGATGGCGGCTATGGACAATGCCACCCGTAACTGTGAAGAATTGATCGGTTCGTTATCGCTACAGTACAACAAGGCCAGACAAGGGGCGATTACGGCAGAGCTTATGGACATCGTCGGTGGCACGGAAGCCTTGTCAAAAGGATAGTAACATTAACCACTTTTTGAAGGAGATGGGTATGAATATAGGAAAGATTGTGCAGGTAATTGGGCCGGTCATCGATGTTGAGTTTGAGGAAGGTAAGCTTCCCTA
>JALNVY010000196.1 GCA_023231165.1 Syntrophales bacterium
CCGTCCCGGCGGCGGGGAAAATGCAAAGTGGACGCCCCCTCAGCCCCTCCAAGGATAGGGTTAACCTACGGATAAACCTTGACTCAACTATCGTTGCCAAAAATCTTTATTACTCGTAACTTATAATTAAATGGTTGTAGATATTTGAATTCCGATCAACCGTTTCACCACAAACATGAAGAGAGGAGTAATAATTATGAGAAAGAGAAATATCGTAATCCACTTTTTAGTACTTCTGATGCTGATCGCCACCATTGGGGCCTGCGCATCGACACCACAAAAGTCAAGCACGGGAGAATATGTCGATGATTCGGTTATCACGACGAAAATAAAAGCTAAGCTCGCAGGAGATGATTTTCTCAAGTCATTTCAGATCAGCGTAGAATCACACAAAGGCATCGTTCAACTGAGTGGTTTCGTTGACTCTCAACAATCAGTTGAGAAGGCGGGACAAATCGCACGCGACATACAGGGAGTCCAATCCGTCCGGAATGATTTGATTGTAAAATAGATCATATCCTGCCGGCCGTCATTTATCGGGGCGAATGCCCGTTAAGAAGGAGGATTACAATGATGAAAAGAACTTTTTGCAGCATAATTTGCTTGTTGTGCCTGTTCGGTTTCAGCCAGGTTGTATCTGCACAGGTGAGACCTTCCACATTCTCCGTAACTCCCTATGTCGGCGGCTACCTGTTCGATAAAGACCAGAAAGTCGGCAACGCCCCTGTTTATGGAATCAGTCTGGGCTATAACATTACGAAACATTTCGGAGTGGAAGCATCGGGAGAATATGTCTCCACAAATTATGATCTGCCCGTAGCCGATTCCCGCTCGTCAAATGTCGGCAACTATCGCCTTGACGGCATTATAAACCTGATCCCCGACAGCCGCTTTGTTCCCTTCATCTTCGCCGGTTTTGGCGGCCAGTCTATCGATTATCCCAAGGGCGTCCCCAATCGAGCGGCTACCGCCGTTGATTACGGCGCCGGGTTGAAGTATTTCTTTAATGATCGGATTGCCCTGCGCGCTGACGTCCGTCAAATATATATCTTCGATGACAGCCGGAAGGATATTGAATACACGCTGGGGTTGTCTTTCTTTTTCGGTGGGTCCAAACCGGCCCCCATAGCGAAGACTGAACCGACGCCGCTGGCGGAACCGAGAGTCGAGGAGAAGGTAATCATGTTGAAGGAAGAACCGCCGGCCGAGACAAAAGAGCAGATGACTGTGGCCGCGGAGGAGCCGAAGACAGTGATTCTTGTCCTTGAGGAAGTGCATTTTGACTTCGATCAATCGACGCTCAAGCCCGAAGCGCAGGTAATCCTGAAAAAGAACATCGAGCGTTTGAAAGAGAACCCCAAAGTTAACATCATTGTAGCCGGGCATGCCTCTGCTTCCGGAACCGAAGCCTACAACCAGAAGTTGAGCGAAAGAAGAGCGGCTGCCGTAAAGACATACCTCATTAAGGAAGGTTTCATTGTCTCGGACCGCCTATCCACAATCGGTTACGGCGAGACAAGGCCGGCGGTTCATGAAGTAAATCCCCGGGACAGAAATTCGGCAGCGGCAAAGGCCAATATGAGAGTTGTTTTTGAGATCGTTGTGAAATAGTTTACCGCTCCATCTAGATGTCCATAAATCGGAGAAGCCACTCCTTCTATTACCACTGCTTCGCATGAGTAACCTCGCTTAACGCGATTGATACGGGATCGCATTAAATTCCGTATCAATCGCAATTATTTCTATACGGTTTCTATTTCTTAATGGAAGGGAAAGAGAGGTGGAAGGAAAAGTCATGATAAAAATGATATTTCCATACCTTACGACACTTTCCTTACTTGTCTGTTTACTGTCCGGATGTGCGGCAGTGTTACCGATTCTTCCGGTTATGGGAACCGCTTATACTGGGTATGTCTTATGGAAAAGCAGTGAAGCGACGAAATATTATGCCGTTGATCTCGATACGACCTACCGGGCAGTGATGATAGCTTCCGAGCAGTTGCAAGTGAAGGCGTCGGTAATAAAAGCGATGCCGGGGGAAGGATATTCCCTGACGATAAAGGGGCCTGTTGCCATGTCCATAGATATCTCACCGTTGGAAAAGAAGAGAATCACTAAAGTGGTTATCAATACTTCTGCATTCGGAGACAAGAATTATGTTGAATTTTTTTGCAAACTCGTTGATGAAAATCTCCCCGGGAAGGTGGCTTTTGGCCGTGCGGATACCCAATAAACAAGTATATTCACTCATGGCACTGCCATAAATCGAACCAACTATTTTGAAGATGCCTTATTGATTGTCATCTTGTCTCTTTGTGTCCGGAAGAGGATATCGGCATTGCGCTGCTGATTATCGGACATGCTGATATAAAGAGCCTCAAAGACCGGAATAAATCTCTTAAGATCCTCTGCATGAGCCGAAGCGATTTCATAATAGGATTTGAGATCGTCAAGGGCTTTTAAGTCGCCCTCATTCTTTGCCCTGTTTCTGCTCAGAGATTCCATTGTCTTAGCATTCTCCCGCATTATCCGGCTTAAATTATTCCACAATGGAAGATCTCATCACTGAATTTTCCCGCCGATTTTTGTGCAACTTAAAATATTCTTCCATAATAAGCAATTTCGGCATATCCTGATTTATAAATGCTAAAACCCTTAAAACACACTCCAATTAGTCTTCCCTCGATTCTATTCACAATTTACGCGGCGATCCTCGGGGCAAGGCGTTGGCATGCTGATGCCTTTTTATGGAATTCACGGTCTGACGGGTATCTCATCTCATATTCGGAAGCGGCTTGCCCAGATCTACCTTATTCCCTATGCTGTGTTTGCAACGATAACAATTTCTCGAATGGTCAGTACTGATTTTACCTTTGGGTTCTTCCGAGTGGTCGTTATAACCTACAATTGTACATCCATTTAATGACCAGTGCACTTTTTAACCGTTATGTTATGAGTATTGCCGAAGGAACAACATGTCATTGAGAGGGCGGAAGTTTCGGATAATAATCAATGCTGCGGTGCGTTACATAAGGCCGGCGAAAGTATTCGCTAACTCGCGAGAAAAAATGCAATATCGACTTGAAAATATTATCGGGCAAAGCGACGGCCTCAAGTATGTTCTCTATCGAGTGGAACAAGTTGCACCTATGAGCACAACCGTCCTCCTGCTTGGCGAGACCGGCACGGGTAAGGATCTGATCGCTGCCGCTATCCATGACATGAGCCCTCGCAAGAATCGGCCGCTGATCACAGTCAATTGTGCCGCCCTGCCGGGCAGTTTGATTGAGAGCGAATTGTTCGGCAGGGAGAAAGGCGCGTTTACCGGAGCCGATACCAGGCAGATGGGCCGATTCGAGATTGCCAGCGGTTCCACCCTCTGCTTGGACGAGATTGGGGAACTGCCGCTGGAGCTCCAGGCAAAACTGCTCCGGATTATTCAGTATAACACTTTTGAACGTTTGGGCTCGTCCAATACCATCAAAGTAGATGTACGGATCGTGGCGACAACCAACCGGAATCTGGAGAAAGAGGTCCGCTGTGGCCGCTTTCGGCAGGATCTTTACTATCGCCTCAACGTCTTTCCTATCACTATTCCGCCCCTTCGGCTGCGGAAAGAGGACATCCCCCTGATGGTCCAGTACTTCACAGCGAGGTATGCCAGGAAATTCGGGAAACAGATCACGTCCGTTGAGGAGAAGACTCTTCAGGCGCTACAGGATTACTCATGGCCGGGGAACGTTCGGGAATTGGAAAATATAATTGAACGGGCAGTGATCTTGTCCCCCGGACCGGTTTTACAACTGGCAGACAAACTGGAGATTTCATCCCACCAGATGTCATCTACCGCGACTAATGTGACAACCTTGAAAGAGATCGAGCAAAATCAAATTATCAAAATTCTATCTGATACCCAATGGCGCATTGAGGGAAAGTATGGAGCCGCAGCGATCCTGGGACTCCATCCGAGCACTCTGAGAGCGAAGATCAATAAGTTCGGGATAGCCCGGCCAGAAAGGAATAATTCAATGGGCGGTTCCCCTCCCGGCAGAATATCTCTCAATGCGTCATAAATTGCAGTAAATACCGAGGTCCAGCAAACATTTCACATTATTTCTCCGGTTCTCCCCTTATTTGTTCCCAAGAGTAGGTTTTACCTGCAGATAAACTTGCAAACAGCTATCGTTGTCAATAGCCCTTAAATTACATATATTCAGGTGAAATAGGATCATGGAGGGGAGTTGCCGGGTGAACCGGCGCTCTACGATTGCTGATCTGCGGGTATGGCAGGCAAGCGGGGAATTTGAAAAGTTTGGAAAGGAGGATCATATGTTGTGGACAATCGCCGTAGTACTTATAATCTTATGGCTGCTGGGGCTGGTGACCGGTTACACGATGGGTTATTTTATTCATATCCTGCTGGTCATAGCCATCATCGTAGTACTGGTCAGAGTCATTCAGGGTCGTCGACCGCTTTAGCTATTTGAATGGTTCCCCGGGACCGGTCTCTTCCCCGGGAAAATATCATCATCGGCAACGGGATCGCGAGGTGCCGGATGATCAGCAAGGGGGATATACTTTCCTTCCATAGCCACGACGGCCAGGGCCGC
>JALNVY010000197.1 GCA_023231165.1 Syntrophales bacterium
TCCTGATCACCTGCGGATCCCCAATATGATTTTCACTAATATGCAGCATCGCGGCGATTTTAGATCTTAATAACCGCTCATCTTCATCCAGGGCGAGGGGTACGCCCTCAATACGCCAGCGTTTCATGAATTTCTCCATTGCAAAAAAGGATGGTTTGATATAATCAGCCCATGCGCAGATTCAAACCTTTCCAGCAAGGATTTTTTTATGGCCTGGTATGCAGTCCACACAAGAAGCCGTCATGAAGACCGGGTATTCCTTGGTCTCGTGCAGAAGTCATTAAACGTATTTCTGCCCAAGATAGAGGTCTGGAGCCAGCGGAAAGACCGACGCAAGAAGATCTTTGTCCCCATGTTTTCCGGTTATGCCTTCGTGGAACTGATGAATCTCGACAATGACACCAAACTGGAAGTCCTTAAGACTTTTGGCGTCGTGCGAATCCTGGGCAAACCTTATGGTCATGAACCCATTGCCGTACCGGATTATCAAATTGAAGCCATTCAGCGGATCGTGCATTCGAAGATTGAAGTCCAGCAGTTCCAGTATCCCAAGGTCGGTGAACGTGCAAAGATTGTCGATGGTCCCTTCCAGGGTATCGAAGGGCTCGTGGTAAGTATTGATCTCGACAGGGAGCTTTTCGTCATCACCATTGAACTCCTTCAGCGCTCTGTAGCCATTAAATTGGAAGGTTTTCAAGTTGCCAAGGTCTGATTGCTTCAAATTTAACCTTGACATTCGTTTCAAGATGCGCAAAGAGCCTTGACATATTTTTCTGTGAAGAGTGGAGCGGCTGACCGCTGTGCCGTTTTCAGACCAAAAAATTCAACTTTAGCGAGATTAGCACGAGTGAAGGGAACCGTTACAATCAACAGTGAATTGTGCAAGGAATGTCATCTTTGTACGATATCATGCAAAAAAGAGAATCTCCAGCCTTCCAGTGAACTCAATTCCAAGGGGTTTCATCCCATTATTCTAAAAGCGGACGCCGACTGCAACGGATGCGCCCTCTGCGCCACTATCTGCCCGGACGTCGCCATTGAGGTCTACCGTGAATAGGATACTGATGCAGGGCAACCGCGTCATTGGGGAAGCAGCCATTCGCGCCGGATGCCGCTTCTACGCCGGATATCCCATAACCCCTCAGAATGAATTGACTGAGTATATGGCCGATAATATGCGTCGCGTCAAGGATGGTACTTTTATTCAGGCGGAAAGTGAAATAGCCGCCATCAATATGGTTCTGGGGGCCGCTGCCGCCGGTGCCAGGGCCATGACATCGTCGTCCAGCCCCGGCATATCTCTTAAGCAGGAGGGGATCTCGTCCCTCGCCGCGGATGAACTCCCCGCCGTTATCGTCAACATTATGAGGGGCGGACCGGGACTCGGCAATATCCTTCCCTCTCAGGGCGATTATTTTCAAGCTACCCGAGGCGGCGGCCACGGCGACTATCGCACCGTTGTCCTCGCCCCCGCATCCGTACAGGAATTAGCCGATCTTACCATGGATGCTTTTGATCTGGCTGACCGCTACCGGAATCCCGTGCTCATCCTGGCCGATGGCATGATGGGACAGATGTCGGAACCCGTTGAGTTCAGCGAACCCGCTCCCAGAGAATATCCTGAATGCTATGTCCTCAATGGCATGGGCAAGGGGAAAAGCAAATTCATCCGGGGTCTGATCCTTGACGCAATCCGCATGGAGGAGCACAATTGGAAGCTCTACCGGAAATACCAGGTAATCACCCAGAAGGAAGTCCGTTTCGAGACCTTCTGGACCGATGATGCGGAGATTTTGATTGTCGCCTACGGAACGGCGGCAAGAATCGCCAAGGGGGCAATCAAGCGCAGTCGGGAGATGGGAATCCCGGTCGGACTGATCCGACCTATAACCCTCTGGCCATTTCCCACGGAAGTCATCCGGTCCTTCGCAGAGCGGGTAGAGAATTTCCTCGTTTTCGAGATGAACACGGGACAGATGGTGGAAGACGTTCAATTGGCACTGGGTGGAATTGGCAAGGTTCAGTTTTATGGAAGGCCGGGGGGAGTTATCCCGACGCCTGCGGAACTCGCTAAGGTAATTGCTTATCACGTTCGGAAGAAATGATATGAAGAAAGTATTTTCCCGTCCTAAATCACTAAAAAATACGGCCTTTCACTATTGCGGCGGCTGCGGACACAGTATTGCCCACCGTCTTATTGCCGAGTCTATTGATGAACTGGATATCCAGGACCGTATTATCGGCGTGCCGCCGGCAGGATGTGCGGTAATTGCTTACAATTATTTTGACATCGATATGCTGGAGTCCCCACATGGTCGTGGTTGCGCCGTGGCTACAGGTATCAAGCGCGTCCTTCCCGACCGGGTTGTCTTTTCCTATCAGGGAGACGGCGATTTAGCGGCCATCGGCACGGCGGAAACCTTTCATGCCGCCAACCGGGGAGAAAACATTACGGTTATTTTCATCAACAATGCCGTTTACGGGATGACAGGCGGACAGATGGCCCCGACAACCCTCCTGGGACAGGTATCCACAACCACGCAGCCAGGGCGGTCGGCCCTCCTCGATGGGCACCCGGTTCACTTCAGTGAGATTCTCGGCCAGCTCCCCGGTACGATGTACATCGAACGCTGTGCCGTCAATACCCCGGCCAACGTCATGAAGGCTAAAAAGGCCGTGAAAAAGGCCTTTCAGTATCAGATGGACAATGTTGGCTTTTCACTCATTGAAATCCTGTCCCAATGCCCTACAAACTGGAAAATGTCTCCCGTTGAGGCCTGTCGATGGGTGAATGAAGTGATGATGAAAGAATACCCCTTGGGAATAATTAAGGATAGCAAACGGTAAGGTTTAGAAAGATATGATCAGGAAGACCATATTTGCCGGTTTCGGTGGTCAGGGTGTGCTGATGATGGGCTACATCTATGCCCATGCCGTGATGAACGAGGGCTACCATGTCACATATCTGCCCTCCTATGGCGTCGAGGTCAGGGGGGGGACTGCCAATTGCACGGTCGCCGTGTCGGACGAAGAAATCGCTTCGCCCATCGCCTCCGAACCTGACTATCTGGTGGTCATGAATAAACCTTCATTATACACTTACCAGAACCGTGTAGCCCCGCAAGGAAGTATCTTTCTGAACTCTTCAATAATCGATACCAGTCCGACACGTAAAGACCTGAATATCCATGCTGTTCCCGCCGGGGATATGGCTGGCCAACTTGGCAATCCCCGGGTACTGAATATTGTCATGATGGGGTCCTTCATCAAGAAAACCGGGCTGATCACCCCCGAAGCTTTCCTGAAGGGTTTGAAACAGATTCTGGGGGAAAAGAAGAAATCAGCAATGGAAATCAACCGCAAAGCATTTGCGGCTGGATACGAGCTGCAAATTTGAAAATGGGAACTTTCAACACCATGTCCATCAAACAGGTATCTGTACATCTTGACAACGTCCCCGGCGCCCTTACAAAACTTGTGGATATCCTCGACAAGGAGGACATAAAGGTAAAGGCCATGTCCGCGGCCAGTACTGAAGAGCACTCCACCCTGCGCCTGGTAGTCAACGATCCGCAAAAGGCCGTCACCATTTTGGAAAGTTTCAATTTCAGGATTGAAGTCACTCCGGTAATCGCTGTCGAGGTGCCCTGTCATCCCGGGGGCATGAATGCGATTGTAAAACCCCTGTCTGAAGGAGACGTCAACATCCACTACATCTACACAACCATTGAAAGAATCGGGAAAGAAACCATTCTCATTATTGGTTGCGACAGAATCGAGAGAGCGGTCGAAATTCTGAGTCAACACTGGGTTAACTTCATCGGCGACGAAATCTATTCGCTCTAGATAATAACGCCCCCCTCAGGTGACAATGTAACTTCTCCTTTACGTCCTTATGAACATGTTTACCGTCTCCCCGGAAAAAGAGCATCTCCTGCAGGAAAGGATGACACAGCTTGGCGTCTCAGAAGATGAGCTACGGGAAACCTTTGTCCGTTCTTCCGGTCCCGGAGGACAAAAAGTAAATAAAACTTCATCATGTGTTCATTTGGTTCACTTGCCTACGGGCCTTTCCGTCAAATGTCAGCAGGAAAGATCCCAGATCCTTAATAGATTTTTGGCCCGGCGTCTCCTGCTGGATCGTATTGAACGCCTGCAAAGGGGACGGGTGGAAGCTGAAAAAATGCGCCAGGAAAAAATTCGTCGCCAGAAGCGGAAGCGATCAAAAAGGGCTAAAGAAAAGATCCTGCAGGATAAACATCACCAAGCGGAAAAGAAGGTACAGCGTGCCCGGCCATTATATCTGACGGAGCATGAATCATGATTCTGTTTCTAATCTAATAATGTCATTATAAAAAGAAAAGGGAAAAGGAGTCTGTTTTTAGTGCCCCTTTTCCCTTTTCAATAATTACAGGAATATGTATTTTCTAATTACTAGCCGATGCCTGCATACTTGAGAAGCGGATTTGCATACAGGATGACGAGCGAAACAACCAGCGCGTAAATAGCGACTGATTCTGTCATGGCCATACCGACCATCATGGTAAGCATAATTTTACCCTGGGCTTCCGGATTTCTACCCACCGCA
>JALNVY010000198.1 GCA_023231165.1 Syntrophales bacterium
ATAAAGACCGGCAGCGGGCCCTCTTCTGGACCCAGCAGCTAATCAACGCTCTCGCACCAGCCAACTTTTTCTGGACAAACCCCCTGGCTATAAAAAAATTTATCGATACCGGCGGCGGCAGTCTCACACAAGGTTTGAGCCATGCATGGGATGACTTTTCCCGGGGCGATTATCTGTCCAGGATCACGGATGAAAAGGCCTTCAAAGTTGGTGATAATATTGCTATATCACCGGGCTTTGTGGTCTTCCGCAACGACCTGATGGAGCTCATCCAGTATGAAGCCTCGACGGAAGCGACACATGCCGTGCCGATCGTGCTGGTCCCCCCCTGGATCAACAAATACTACATCTTTGACCTCACACCTCAGACGAGTTTTGTCCGCTTTCTGAGAGATCAGGGATTCACCGTTTTCGTTATCAGTTGGAAAAATCCGACGGCGGTCATGCGTGATGTCACTTTTGCCGACTACATGTTCACGGGGGCACTGAAGGCCGTGGAGGTGGCACGGCACATCTGCAAGGTTCCCAATGTCCATGCGGCAGGATACTGCATCGGCGGTACGGTCCTGGCGACCATCATGGCCTGGTTGAACCGGGGCCCCGGCACAAGGGGCCATCTGCCCGTGGCCGACTGGACGCTGTTTGCAACCCTTGTTGATTTTTCCGAGCCCGGCGATCTGGGGGTTTTCATGAGCGAAAAATCCATTGAAGCCACCGAGGTCCTCATGAAAATGGACGGCTTCCTTGACGCCCGCTACCTGAGCTGGCTCTTCCGAATTCTTGGCTCGGACAGTCTGATCTGGAGAAACTTTGTCCAGAATTATCTTTATGGCGCCACGCCCCCGAAATCGGATATGCTCTTCTGGAACAGCGACAGCACCCGCCTGCCTGAAGCTATGTGCTCCTTCTATCTTCGGGAATTTTATCTGCATAATAACCTTGCAAAAAAGGACGTACTGTCACTGGGAAATCGGCCCATTGACATGGCAAAGGTCGGGCAGCCTTTATATGTCGTGGGAGCGCAAATGGACCACATCTGCCCCTGGCGGGGAACCTTCCGCACCTGCTCCCTGATCAAGGCCCCCCGGCGGTATGTTCTTTCCAGCGAGGGTCATATCACCGGCATCATCAACCCGCATTCCGAGGGGTCAAGAAGGAAGTTCTGGGCAGGGACAGTCGAGCTTACGGAGAACCCGGATGACTGGCTGAGCCATCAAGAGGAGCGGCGCGGCTCCTGGTGGAGGGATTGGACGAATTGGCTGGTTCAGCACGGCTCGACCATGCACCCCCCCCCGACCATGGGATGCCGAAAGTATCCTCCCCTGGAGAATGCGCCGGGGATATACGTTACGGAAACTTAGAATTGTTGCATTGAGAACAAGAGGAGAAACTAATGGAGAAATGGGCACTGGTCTTTCCAGGTCAGGGTTCGCAATATGTGGGCATGGGCGCCGATTTATTCAGGGAATTCGACACCTTCCGGGACGTCTTTTCCCGAGCGCAGGATATCACCGGCATGGACATCGCCAGAATCTGCCTGGAAGGACCTCAGGATGTTCTGGATCAGACCGTCCACACCCAGCTTGCCGTACTGACCTTTGAACTTGCCGCCTATGAGATCTTCAAAGGTCATATCGGCGCCGCCGCTCCGGCGGTAGCGGCCGGGCATAGTCTCGGAGAATACAGCGCCCTGTATGCATCAGGTTCGCTGGGTTTCGAAGAAACCATAACTATTGTCCAGGCAAGGGCCAAAAGACACCAGGAGGCTTTGCCTCCCGGCGTCGGGGCTATGGCTGCCATCCTGGGTCTGGATTACGAAGCCGTGGCGAAGGTCTGCACCACCTGTTCCCTCCCAGGAGAACCCCTCGATCTGGCCAACCTCAATGCCCCGAACCAGATCGTCATTTCGGGAAGCGCCCGGGCGGTCGAAAGGGTGGGGGAAATGGCCAGGGAAGCAGGGATCAAGAAATTTGTACCCCTACCCATAAGCGTCCCCTGCCACTCACGCATGCTTGGTGAAGCCGCCGAGCTTTTCGGCGAGGATTTGGCAAAGATAGATTTTCAGCCCTGCCTGATACCAGTCGTTTCCAATTATGATCCTTCCCGGCTTCATTCCCCGGACAATTCCCGGGAGCTTCTGCGGCGGCAAATAGTTTCTCCGGTGCGCTGGCAGGAAACAGTGGAAAGGATGACCGCCCTGGGCGTAACCACGGTTGTGGAAATCGGCCCCCGCAGAGTCCTCTCCAGCTTGATCAAGAACATCAATCGGCAGATGCGCCTCCTTTATGTCGGTGACGGGGAATCCCTTCTGAAAACAGCCTCCTCCCTACAATGTCGATAACCTCCAGAAATAAAAAAAGATTTGAATTTTCCCCACAAAAAGTGTTATTGATTACAAGTTTTGAACATGCAGCGATGATGAAAGAGGTGCTGGGTATTATGTGGAGGTGCAAATGAAAAGGCAAACAAAAACAAGATGGATAGTGTTTCTGGGCATGGCAGCCCTGCTGGTTTTTATGGGACTCTATCGCTACAGTATGGTATCGGCCGCCCTGGACCGGTCTATCTATAAAAATCTCAAGGCTTTCAATGAAATCCTAGATATTGTCGAAAAGAATTATGTAGAGCCGGTAGATTCCAAGACCCTGCTGCAAGGGGCTATCAACGGCATGATCAAAAACCTCGACCCCCACAGCAGCTATATGACGCCGGAAATGTACAAGGAGCTGGAATCGGAGACCCGGGGCAGCTTCGGCGGTATCGGCATCGAGATCACCGTCCTTAAGGATATCCTTACCGTTGTATCCCCTATTGAAGACACGCCCGCCTTTCAAGCCGGTGTCAAGGCCGGTGACAAAATCATCATGATTGAAGGGAAATCCACCAAAGACATCACCATTATGGAGGCGGTCAGTCGTCTCCGGGGACCAAAAGATACCAAAGTAACCATCTCCATCCTGAGAGGGAATGAGAACAAGCTCCGGGATTTTGTCATCACCAGAGCAATCATCAAAATCGTCAGCGTCAAACACAAGCTTCTCGACGAACAAATCGGGTATGTCCGTATCGCCTCTTTTCAGGACAAGACGGCCGATGATTTGAAGAAAGCCATTCGGGAGATGACAACCAAAAACAAATCCCTCAAAGGCATTGTCCTGGACCTGCGAAACAACCCCGGAGGGCTACTGAACCAGTCCATAGAGGTCTCCGATGTTTTTCTCAAGTCCGGAGTTATCGTCTCGACGAAAGGACGAACCAAGGGGATGGAAAGCAAGGTCAGTGCCCGAGATACAGGCGATGAGTTCACCGCCCCCATAGTTGTAATGGTGAATGAAGGAACGGCGAGCGCAGCAGAAATTGTATCAGGCGCCCTCCAGGATAACGGCCGCGCCCTGGTTATTGGAACCCAGACCTTCGGCAAGGGCTCCGTCCAAACCGTAATTCCTCTGGAAGATGGAGCCGCGCTGAAACTGACGACAGCTCGCTACTATACGCCGAAAGGACGCTCTATTCAGGCGGAAGGAATTGCTCCCGACATCGTCGTCAAATATATCCGGCCGGGGGACGAGGCCGATGATAAGGATTACGAGCCCATCAGGGAAAAGGACCTGAAAGGACATATCAAATCCGTCAAGGAAATGGAAAAGAAGGGCGAGGAGCCGTCCAAGGACAGCGACCTGAAGCTACCGCAACGAATAATGAAGGATAACGGGAACCGTAAGGACCTACCGGTTAAACGGACCTTGGGTGATGTGAATACAGACAACCAGCTTAAAGCCGCCGTCGACATGTTGAAAAGCTGGGACATCTTCAAAAAGAACGTAAAGAATTAAAACATGAACCCTTTATGGATGCGCATCATCTGCATCGCCGGGACAATAACGCTTTTATGCGGATGTCCGGAAATTTATGGAAAGAGCGCCCCTTCCCATCTTGCCACCTATCATTATTCTTTGGGTGTGTTGCAGATGCTTGATGAGAACCCGGGTGAAGCCGCCAAGGAATTCGAAAAAGCCCTGCACCATGACCCGACCGACCCGGATATCGCTGCGGAACTGGCAGCCGCTTATGTGGAAAAGGGCGAAAGCAGCAAGGCCATCGCCGTCTGTGAAAGGGCGCTGAAAGTTAATCCGGGGCATGTGGGATTGAATCTCATGCTCGGCGGGCTTTACATGAATGTCAAGAATTACCCCCGGGCCATTACCCACTACCAGACGGTTATCCGCCAGGATGCCAAGAATATTTCCGCCTGTTTTTACCTGGGAATCGTCTATGGAGAATCCAGACAGTACCCGGAAGCCATCGGGATGTTCGAAAAGGTTCTCCTTCTGGACCCCCATCACCTCATGGCCGCCTACTATCAGGCCAAGATTTATATGGATATGAAAAATTATGAAGGCGCCGAAAGGATGCTCAAAAAGACCCTGAGCATCGGACCGAGCTTTGAAGCGGCCCTCATCGATCTAGCCCTGGTTTACGAAAAACAGCAAAAGACGGCAATGGCTATCGATACCTTCAAGGATTATCTTTCTCTTCATCCGGAAAAGCTCAGTGTTCGCATCAAACTCGGGGAAATGTATCTCCGCG
>JALNVY010000199.1 GCA_023231165.1 Syntrophales bacterium
CAATCCTTGCTCAAGATTGACGCTTAAGATGATTTCCGCCAATTGCTGATCGAGGGAGTCCCTGTTGCTCTCGGCAACGCGCAGCTTAATAATCTCTATCCACTTCATCTATTCGACCTCCGGTCTCCATGCCCGGAGACCATAGCACGGGGCATGCCAAGGGAAACTACTTAATATATCAAGTAGTTATAAATCGCCAAGGGTCACATTGCGAATAGTCGCAAAAAAGCATGCGACATTTCGCAATGCCTGTGCTAAACTGCGAAATAAAACAATGGTGATCATTAATGAGGAAAAATCGCCATGGATGAAAATGAATTCTTTCGTCAGATGACGATGCGGATCTGCAGCAGTCTGGACATGGAAACGGCCATGCGCCGCTCCCTCGATTATCTTGTCAACATCCTGCCGGTCGAAAGGATCTTTCTTCACCTCTACGAAAAGAAAGTGGGGTCCATACAAACCATTGCCGAAGTGACGACTTCCGGGAGCAGAACCCTCGATAAGATAACCCCCTTGTTGCGGGCCGGCCGAGACAGTCTGGAGCGGCCGGGGGTGCCGAACGTGCGCATCGTCAACCGTCCCGCGCATGATCCGGTCATGAAAACCCTCGCCGTATCCTTGGGAATTCCGGAATCCTCGTCCCTGCTCATGCGGCTGGTGATCGAAGGAGAGCGGTTGGGGACCCTGGCGCTGACCGCCGGGGGATTGGATCGCTACACGGAAGAACACGCCCGGGTCCTGGCGCTGCTGAACGAACCTTTTGCCATGGCCCTGTCCAACGCCCTCAAGCATCAACAAGTCCTCAAACTCAAGGATATGTTGACGGACGACAACCGCTATCTCCACCAGGAGCTATTCAGTCTAGCCGGCAGCGAGATTATCGGCATGGACTTCGGATTGAAGGAGGTCACGGAAATGATCCGGAAAGTGGCGCCCCTCGAAAGTCCCGTGCTGCTCCTCGGAGAGACCGGCGTGGGCAAAGGGGTCATGGCCGGCGCTATTCACCGCTTATCCAGCCGGAGTAAAGGCCCCTTTATTACGGTTAACAGCGGCGCCATTCCCGACACCCTTATCGACAGCGAGCTTTTCGGACATGAGAAGGGCGCCTTTACCGGCGCTATCGAGCAAAAGCGCGGGCGCTTTGAACGGGCCAACCAGGGAACCATCTTTCTTGACGAGATTGGGGAACTGCCGCTCCCGGCTCAGATCAGGATGCTGCGGGTTCTCCAGGAGAAGGTGATCGAACGGGTGGGGGGAGCAAAATCAATCCCGGTAGATATCAGGATCATTGCCGCGACCCACCGCCACCTGAATGATATGGTCAAGGCCAATCAATTTCGTGAGGACCTGTGGTTTCGCATCAATGTCTTCCCGATCAGAATCCCGCCACTGAGAGAAAGAAGGGAAGATATCCCCTCCCTTTTGTATTATTTTATGAATAAGAAGGCAAAGGAGCTGAAATTATCAGCTATTCCGGAGCTTTTACCCGGGGCCGTGGACCGGCTGATGAACTACAACTGGCCGGGAAACGTCCGGGAACTGGAAAATGTGGTGGAACGGGAGATGATCCTGAACCAGAACGGCCCGCTGACCTTCCGGGTGCTGGTACAAGCGGAGCAGGGCAGTAAAATGGGCCTCGACAACCTGACGGCGGGCAAACCTCCCGAAGGTCCCCTCGACCTGAATGAGGTCAGCGTCCGCCATATACGCCAGGTCTTAACTATGACCAAGGGGATCGTCCATGGTCCCCAGGGGGCGGCGGCCCATCTGGGAATCAATCCCAGCACCTTGCGCAGCAGGATGAAAAAACTGGGGATTCCTTATGGAAAGAAATATCAAAAATCTGAATGCTACGAAGACTACGATCTCAAGGCTTGAACTCGCTGCCCTGGGCGAGGAGGAGAAGACCCGCCTAAACGAGATAATTTGTCACAGATGATCGAGAAGCCCCTCGCCGTGAAAGCTGCTGCCGTGACCGGGATAGATGTGGGACGGATTCAGTATTTTCAGCTTGCTGATGGTCCTCCGCATCTGCCGGGGATTAGCGTAGATGGACGGGGGAAACACCCCTCCTTCTTTTTCGCTCCCCAGCAGGGTATCGCCGGAAAGCAAACTCCCCGTCAGGGCATGGAAGTAGCAGCAGCTATCCCACGAGTGGCCCGGCGTGTGAATGACCGTCCAGCCGGGAAACCCGGGCAGTTTCCGATTGTGCTTCAGGGAATAATCGGGGGGAATGTAACAGTCGTCCGGCCGGGAGGGAAAGCGAACGAACCGGGCCGGCTTTTTCCCGTATCTGCGACGCCGGTACGGATTGAGGTACATTCTCCACATCCGGGGACGGAGCGATTCCTCGATGGCCGTGAACGATCGGTACAACGGGCCGAGGGGATCATGCCATATTTTTTTTGCCGGTGCATATGAGGCATAGGGAAGCCCCACGGCAGCATCGCATTCTCGCGCCAGACCGTGAATCCCCCCACTGTGATCCCCATCGTCGTGGGTACAGACAACGAGTTCGACCTTCGTAATATCCTTGTCGAGGACGTCCTCGATAAAGCCGGTAATATATTTTTCTCCCCGGAGGGCGACGTCGACAACAAAAAACCGGCCGTCCTCTTCGACAATATAGCTATTCGAAAGCCGTCCGCTCACCCGATAAATATTCATTGCATCATGATCCCCGCCATGCCCCGGCAGCATCGCACTTAAGTTATTGTTTCTACGGTTACTTTGGTTAAAGAGCATTATGGCAGTATAAATCATGACCGGTTTTTTTGACAATCGGAGGGAGGATAAATTACTGATGGGAGTATGGATGGATATCAGGTAATTTATTTTGATTTCTCCCTATCGGCGTTTGTCCGACAGCTGATCCATGCCGTTGAGCCTAAAGATGCTATTGACAAAAGGCACACGTTGTCGTAATCATTTTCTATGAAGATCTTCCGCTGGGACAATGAAAAAAATGTACAGTTGAAAAAGAATAGAGGCGTTTGTTTTGAGCAAGTCGTTATCCTGATGGAAAGGGAGGATATCCTTGCTACGATTGAACATCCAAACCAGGATAAATATCCCGGACAGAAAATCTCGATCGTCAGAATCGATAATTACGCCTATCTCGTTCCTTATGTTCAGGGAGATAAAGGAATATTTCTAAAAACGATTATCCCCAGCAGAAAAGCCACAAACCAATATATGGGAGTAAAACAATGAAAAAGATTATTTTGGACGAAGAGGAAAAGGATATCCTTGCATCATATGAGCGCGGCGAATGGACGTCCATCAAGAATCCCCAGCAGGAAATAAAAAAACTTCGAGAATACGCGAGAAATACGCTCCAAAAAGATAAGAGAATCAATATCCGGATGTCATCGAAAGATCTCGATCAGGTACAGGTTATTGCCGCTCAAGAAGGCCTTCCTTACCAAACTTTAGTATCCAGTATCATTCATAAATATGTGTCTGGGTACATGATCGAGAAAAAAAAGGCTTAGCAATTTGAAAGCGGCGCTTGATGGTTAGGTGAACGATAAGGAGAAGCTTAATGCTTTGATTGCCGAGAAATTGAAGAAGGCGATGCTGGCATAAGGGACAAGGAGAAATTGCTATGGAAAATACATCCGGCCAGGGTAAGCAGGCCGTAATCCCCGCCGAATTGAAGGGCTGGAACTGGGGGGCCTTTCTGATGAACTGGGTCTGGGGTATTTTCAACAAGACATATATCGCCCTGCTGACCTTTGTTCCTTTAGTCGGCATGTTCATGCCCTTTGTCCTGGGGTTCAAAGGGAACGCCTGGGCGTGGAGGAATAAAAAGTGGGACAGTATCGAGCATTTCCGGAAGGTGCAGAGAAAATGGGCTATGTGGGGCATTATCATGCTCATCTTCTCGCTGGTGGTTTCGGCAGGTTCCGTTTTCTTCCTTTTCGAAACGCTGAAGAGTTCAGAACCATACGTTATGGCTATCGATAAAGTACAGGCAAGCAGGGAGGTGCAGAACATCATCGGCGCCCCCATAAAGCCCGGCTGGTGGATGGTGGGAGATATCTCCACCGAAGGGACAGGCGGAAAAGCTGAATTTTCCATCCCCGTGGAGGGATCAAAAAAGAAAGGAACTGTCTCTGTCAGGGCAACTAAAGAGAACAATAAATGGAAGATGGAGCAACTATATTTCCTCCCCGAGAGCGGCGGCGCGGCGATCGACCTGCTAAAGATCCCGCAACCGCGCCTACCATCCCCTGGGCAGACCAAGCAACCTCCTCCGGAAGCGCCACCTATAGATACGCCGCCCCCGGATAAAGAGGCCATGCAGCCCAAAAAAGCCACCGCCGGGAAGGCAGTAAAAGATACGGTAATGGAAAAGAAGGCGACTGCTGGGGACTAAAGGGCATTGAATTTATTAATATAAAAGGGAATTCACAAATGAAAGTAACTATCGGTCTTGCCTTTTTCAGTCTTTTTTTTATTTGTGCCTGCACCGGTACCAGATCGGCCGATATGGGCGCTCAGGACAGCCGCCTCCGTCCCTGCCCGGATCGCCCCAACTGTGTCTC
>JALNVY010000200.1 GCA_023231165.1 Syntrophales bacterium
ACCCGCCTGACCGAGTGGAAAGCCCTTGAGGGGTTTTCCGCGGAAAATGAAAGGTCGATTCCGCGGTTATTACAAAAATAATTTCACATTAATTCGTATGGCAAAAAATCAAGCATCGACGGCTGAAAAGCCGAAGACAAAGAGCAAGCGTTACGCAACCCGTTACGGACAGCATTACGCGATCGTGATGATCCCGACTGTAACCGAGATCATCAACGGAATGGCAATAACGCGTCCAGGAAAAACGATCGAATTCAAGAATGGCATTTACGAAACGAAGGATTCTGCCGAACAAGACTTCTTGGATAATTCTCCGTTTGTCGGCATCGACTATCAGGAAGTCACAAAGGCAGTGACTTCGGCTCTTGAAGCCAAGTCGTTGTCGGAAAAGGAATCTGAATTGAAGGAGAAAGAAGAAGATCTGAAGCGCAGAGAGATGGCGCTCAAAGGCAAAGAAGAAGGATCAGACTCCTCATCCGGAAAAGAAACCAAAAGCGAGGGGAAGACAAAAAAGAAAGAGCCAAAGTTCTAAACTCTCGGCTCGTTAAAGGTCGAACCATTATCAACCAAACATAAGGCACAACGATATGGCGATAGAAAGTAAATCAAAATTCGCGGTGAACGAAGCGACCGTAGCCAGCGCAGGCACTGCCGTTCAGCTTCCCGACATTCCTGTCGGAGAGGGGTGCGAGCTTGTCGTAAAGGCAAAGCGCACAAATCTCGGCGCGATTAAAGTCGGAGAATCTGCACCGCAGGCTCAGGCGGGGAAATTCACCCTAGAGCCGGGCGAAGCGGTTAAGCTCCGCATCAGCAATGCGAACAAGGGCTACATTGACGCGGAAGTCACCGGCGACAAAGTCGAGCTGATCGTTGAGCAATAAGCTCCTATGTCAGATTTTATTCCTCAACAGGGAGACTTCAGCTTCCTGCGGTTCAGAAAAACCGGCAGATACTTCGGGCCATTCATGACAGGCGGAACAGTGACCACGCAGTCGGCAGCGTCTGCAAACTCACTGCGCGCCTTTCCATTCTTTGTACCGAAGACGCAAAAGTTTGATCGGATAGCAATTCGCGTCACGACTTTGGCCAGCGGCACAACTCCGAAGGCTCGTCTCGGCGTGTACGAAGACAAAGGCGACGGAAGTGTCTATCCGGCAAAGCTCGTGCTCGATGCGGGCGAGGTGGATGTTAATACCACGGGGCTTAAAGAGATCACGATCAATCTCACACTCAAGGGCGGGAAACTCTACTGGCTTGCTTTTGTAGGCCAAGACACCACCGCACTCGTGCTTGCAGCAATTCCTGCCGCAGATGCGATGGCGACATTCCTCGGTTTTGACAACGGACTGACTGGCACGCCGTATCTGGGTTATGCGGTAACACAAAGCTACGGTGCGCTGCCAGCAACATATCCGACAGCAAGCCCGACGGATTGGAGTCTGAACGTGCCGCTCATAGCCTTACGCAAAGCGTAGTTATGCCGATGAATTATGTTGCCAAGCTTCAAAGCAAAGTTGCTGAAAACGTCGATGACGGCCGTGAACAGGATGCAACAACCTGGAACGGCAACGGCAATGCCAGCAACGTAATTACTCTCGGTAACGTGAGCGGTTCCGTGTATTCCGGCGCGTTTCGTTTTCGCAATCTCAGTATTCCGCGAAATTCGAAGATTGTCCTGGCCAGGTTGAAGATTCGGCCGTCGGTCACGGATGGCGCAGACCCGGATGTGAAGCTCATTGTAAAAGGAATAAAAGAACCGGATACAAAACCATTCACTCAAACCTCGCGTCCCAGCCAGAGAACGAAAACAGTAAACACTGTCGCGTGGCATATCATCAAGAAATGGGAAGTCCACGAATGGACGCAGACACCAAACCTCAAACTGATCATTGAAGAAATTGTTGCCCAAAACGGATGGAAGCCGGGCAATGCCCTGGCCTTAACAATAGAAGACAACGGATCTTCCTCAAACCAGGCTGAAACTTGCTATGACCGGAGCAGGGGCGACGGCTATCAGGCCGAACTTGAAGTCTGGTACACGACAAAGAATGTAAGTATTGGCACTGTCGCTGGCACTGACCGCGATGGAATGGAAACGGATAAGATCACATGGCAGTCGAGTCCGACCGGCAACGTGATAACTGTCGGTGATGACGGGCCATCGGTAAATGACGGCAGCTTTATATTCAGCTCGCTCGCCACCCCTCGATACGCAAACATCATCGGTGCCTACCTTCTGCTTACGCAGGCAGATCAGAATAACCGATTTCCGCATCTCATCATTAAAGGATTTGCGGAAGATGATGCTCCGGTGTTCGCCAGCAACGGATCAAACCGGCCATCGACTCGGCAAAAAACAAATGCATTGGCCGAATGGACTATCGGAGAAACAGTAGCCGGAGTCTTTGTCGGCATTCATTGGTCAGCCAACAGCGTGTATGAATCGCCTGATTTGCGCGAAATCGTGCAAGAGATCGTCGACCGCGAAGGCTGGACGACATCAAGCAAGTTGGGTCTTGTCCTGGAAAGCCAATCATCCTGGGACGGCCAATACAAACTGCCCTGGGACTATGTGAAAAACTCCGGTGAATTCGCCGCAAAGCTCGTGGTCGTGTGGGACACGCTCCGCACATTCCGATCAACGAAAAAAGATATTGCGAAATTCGATAAATCAAATTACCCGGAATTTATTATCGTGCATCACTCGGCGACACCGCGCGACTCGACACACTTCAGCACGATAAAAAATAACCACATAGGAATCGGCTGGGGGGACATTGCTTACCACCATTGGATCGCAGGAGCGTTAGACGGCATCGGCGTACACATTGCGGGTCGTCCGGAAAACAAGATCGGAGCTCACGCCGATACGCAAAAAATGAACTACCGTTCTGTCGGCATAGCAATGTGCGGAGATTTCCATCCATCAAGTGGAAACGAACAGCCAACCGCAGAACAGCTAGCCACCCTCCAAACACTTCTCGACACGATTAGAAAAGAACGGGGCATCCCAAAAGAGCGGGTACTTGGACATCGAGAAACTCCAGATTCCACTGATTGTCCCGGCGACAATTTACTCGAGTATGTAAAACGATATCGAACAACCGGAAAGCTTCTTCCCTAATACCATGCAATTACAAGAATTCCTACAAGACCTCAACGCACGAATGTCGGCGGCCAAGACCACCGGGTTTTGGAGTGAAGTCGATAAAAAAAGATGGATTAATAAATCCATTATTCGGGCATGCAACTTTGCCAAATGGAACTTTCTCAACCACCACTCAACTCAGCTGACCGAGAAAGATATTGAGGCTTACTTCAACCCCTTCGACTACAAACCGGGCGGAATGATGTTCATCAAAGTCGACGGCCAAGAGCATGCAAAAACGAGCGTTGAAAATTATCAAAGCGGAAATCATGTGTGGGAACGGGTGTTCTGCATTCTTGGCGACCAGTACCTGATCAAGCCCACGCCGCTTGAAGACAGCAAACTCATCGATATCTACTACCGCAGGCGTCCGATTCCGCTGGTGAATGACACAGACGAACCGATCACCCCTGAGGAAATGGAAGAAGCGATCATCAAGCTGGCTCTCGGCATCTGTCTAAAGAAAGAACCGAACCGAAGCTCAGACGCGGACAAGCAGATTCTGGAAGCGACCGCAATTCTTCAGCAAATAAAAGACCGCCAGGACGAGGAAGGCGGAGAGGCCGGATTTACCGGGCAGGCAACAAGCTCGCGCTTTCTCTACAAGAACAGTAATCCGCAGGATTAAAAACTATGGCACTTAATGCATACAGAATTAAAGGTTTCCGCGGAGGTATCGCGGACGATGCCTATAAGGGCGTGGCTGGTGCGTTCAGGTTCGGCTATGGCCTCGACATTCGAAATGGCGCGGACACTCTGAAGTGCAATCAAGCGCTTGAAAAAGATTCGGGGAGTGTCGTCACTGACCTTATTCTGTTTTTTGTGCCAGCTTCAAATGGAAAATTGTACGGCTTCGGCAACACCGGAAATATCTACAGCAAAGATACACCCGCATCAGCATGGGTGCTGAGATACACCGACCCCGACGGCAAGATCATGGGCGCATCTGAGTACACCAATAACAACGGGTCCGGAAGCTACGTGCCGTATCTCTATTGGGCAACCGAGACAAAGCTCAAACGTATTCCGTTCTCCGGCTCGTTCCCCGGAGGCGTGGAAACATTCGGCACATTAAACGGCGATCCCGCATGGCACACCATGACGATAGCGGTTGGCGTTCTCCAGATTTGCGACGGCCGATACATCGCACTGGTGGATTATGAAGGCAACTTCAACAATCAAGCACTCGATCTTATCGCGGGCAACCGCACCAAAACTTTACTGCCTCAGGACCAGATCGCGATTATCGGTTCGACCAAAGGCGACAAGATCGAAGAAGGCTGGCTGTGGACATGGGATAAGCAGCAACCCTCATGGATTCTCCGCCGAATGATTGCAGAAAAGGGAGTGAA
>JALNVY010000201.1 GCA_023231165.1 Syntrophales bacterium
ATCGCTGAAAACAAGTTTCTGGCAAAAATGGCATCTGAAATGAAGAAGCCCCTCGGCATCACCGAACTATGGGAACGTGATATTCCCCAAAAACTCTGGCCGCTGCCGGTGAAAGAAATGTACGGTATTGGCGGTAAAACCGCTGAAAAGCTGAACCGCATGGGAATACGAACGATAAGCGAGCTTGCAAGGTTTGACGTAAATCTCATTGCCAAAGCTTTCGGGAAATCCGGGGATGAAATTTATCAGCATGCAAATGGGATCGACAATTCTCCCGTTCTCGCTCACAAAGCCGGTGATATGAAGTCAATCGGGCGTTCAACAACACTGCCGGAAGATATGTCCGATATTGAGAAAGCAAAGATAGTTCTAATGGAACTTGCTGATGATATTGGCATGACAACAAGAAGGCATGGCAAAAAAGGCCGCACGGTACATATCACCCTGAAATATTCTGATTTTCGGGTAGTCACAAGACAGACAACCGTTCCTGCAACCTGTACCACCAAGGAAATATATCAGGCTGGCTGCGGTCTGCTTGAGCAAAACTGGAACAGGTTCCATTCGGTAAGACTAATCGGAATAAGCCTCTCGGGATTTCATGAAGACTGCTCTTCGGGTCAGTTGTCACTTTTTGATCAAATGGAAGACAATGGGAAGAGCGAAAAAAACGAACGAATTGACAAGGCTATGGATAAAATAAGAAACAAGTATGGCGCTGAAATAATAACCTTTGCCGCACTGGTTAAGAAATAGCCGGTTGCGAGTGGTGCTTGCCCTGGTCATCGCGGCTTGCTGCGGGGATGTTCATTCGTCTTTCTTGTTTCTTCGTCCCAGAAAATTGAAGAAAATGAAATAAAGTACAAGCATCAGCGCAATAAAACCCAAAAACCGGAACTCCATCAAGCGAGTCAAAAGTTCATCCTGTCCATCTTCAGCAGGTAAGTGACTCCAGACAAAGTAAAGCAGCATAAAAGAGAGGCCGATATATGCAATCTTCAGAGATCTATTCATACTGTCCCCCTTAAGCCCGTTTAAACTTCTCAACCTTGGCCGTTGGAACTGCTTGTGAAAATAGTCGATATGGAGATGTCGTACGTTTATTCTGTCAGCGCCCGTCAGGCATCGAGAGAAATCAAGCCTTCCCGGATGGCATATTTTGTGAGGTCTGCGGTGCTTTTCATATTCAGCTTCTGCATGATATTGCGGCGGTGAGTTTCTATCGTCTTGATGCTCAGAAATACATGAGCGGCGATTTCCTTTGCCGTCAATCCTTCTGCGATCAACTGTAAAATCTCACGCTCCCTCGATGTCAGTAGATCGGCTCCTTTGCCGGAGGAAGAATCGGTGGTTTTGTTGAGATAGCCTTTCACGACAACGTCGGCAATTTGGGGGCTCAGATAAGTGTTGCCGGTGGAGACTTGAGTGATCGCGTTGGCAAGTTCGCCAAAGGCGCAATCTTTGAGAAGGTATCCCGATGCGCCGGCTTCCAGCATCCCGAGCACAAAACGTCGGTCCGAATGCATGGAAAGGGCAATAATCTTTACATCGGGCGTCCCCGTTTTAATTTTTCTGGTGGCTTCGATCCCGTTCATGTCCGGCATGCTGACATCCATAACAATCACACTCGGCATCAGCTTTTCGGCCAGTTTGATTGCTTTTCTGCCATTTTCCGCTTCGCCTACAACTTCCATCCCTTCTTTTTCAATAAGGGTTCGCAGGCCATCCCTGAAAATCTTGTGATCATCGGCAAGGAGAACTTTGATTTTCATGTCGTATCACGCCACCTCCTATTATTTGTGATGGGACTGAGTTGCACTTCTATCACGCCATTAAAGCATTTTCAAGGAGGGAATCCTTAATGCCCTTCCGTGTCAAGCACGGCGCCCATTATGGGATCCATGTCAATTCGCAGCGTTTTTTTTCTTGTGGACAGGATAATCCTCCCCCCTCCCAGGCTTCCGGCAGGATTGAAAACCATGGAATATTTTCCCCGAGTGATTTCGCCGGCGACAGGATCGATAACCTTGACCGAGGAATCCTGAGGGATCTGTTTTGTCGTCAGTCCTTCAATGCCATAGGTCTTGTTATCGAGATCGATGACAAAGGTTTGACTCGCCATTTTCATGCGTGCCAGGGCTCTGGCATGGCGGATCATGGCTGCCATTTCCCTCCCGGCGGCATTGAACTTGACAGAGGGGAGGAAATTGGAAAAAAAAACGGCAGACAAACCCATAATGAGCGTAACGAGAAGGAGGACGATAATAATCTCGAGAAGTGTAAAGCCTTTACGAGTCCTTTTCATCTGTCCTTATCTCTTGATTGAATCACGCCTTCTCTTTTTATCACAGGGGGATATCGGAGATGCTGAAGACTGCCAGCAGCATGGAAATAACGATAAATCCGATGATCAACCCCATGACAAGAATCATAGCCGGTTCCAGGAGGGATATGAATCTCTTGACGGCCTGCTTCAGGCTTTTTTCATAGATGACGGCGACCCGGATCAACATTTGATCGAGGGTTCCCGTTTCCTCGCCAACCTTGATCATGGAGAGTGCCAGCGGCGGGAAATGGCCGGTACGGGAAAGAGGCTCGGATATTCCTCTGCCCTCTTTGGCGCCCTTTGATACGGTTTCGACAGCCAGGGAAATTACACGGTTGCTGATGACCTCCCGGGAGTTGTTCAGTGCCTGCAGCAAAGGCACGCCACTGGCCAGAAGTGTTCCCAGGGTTCGGCAGAACCTGGCCGTCTCCAGTTTTTTGATAACATCATCCATAAGCTTGAGTTTCAAACTGTCCCACTGATACCTGCCCTGATCGGAGGCGATATATTTGTTGAAGGCAAGCCATGCCGGGATCATTATGATGAGCATGATCCATCCATACGATTTCAGCGCCCCGCTCACGGCAATGAGAATCTGCGTTGAAACAGGAAGGGAGCTTCCAAGCTCGGCAAAAATGGCGGAAAACCTTGGGAGGACAAAGGTAAGAAGGAGAATGATAGAGATTCCTCCCGTTACCAGCAGGATCATCGGATAAATCATGGCGGATACAACATGATCCTTCAGTTCCTTTGACGATTCGAGGAATTCATTGAGCCTGTCCAGGATGATATCCATAATGCCGCCCGCCTCGCCGGCCCGAACCATGTTGACGTATAGCCGCGGGAATATATCCGGGTGCTTCTGGAGAGCCTCGGAAAATGACATTCCCCCCCGGATGGATTTGAGCAGCGACTGAACAATCTCTTTCATGCCTTTGTGTTCGGATATCTCGGAGAGAATATGCAGCCCCCGGTCGAGAGGGAGTCCCGCTGCCAACAGGGATGAGAGCTCATTCGTGAACGACACGAGATCGACTTTGGGGGTTCTAAGCCTGATTTTTGCCCCGAGACCCTTTACCGCGGGCGCTTTTACTTCCAGGGGGATGACGCCTGAATATTTAAGTCTTTCAATGGCAGCCTTTTCATCGGCGGCTTCGATGACCCCCTCGGCAATGATCCCTTCCATGGTAGTCGAGCGGTAAGTAAAAATGGGCATTTAGTCCTCCTGAGTGACCCGGAATACCTCGCTCATGGTGGTAATCCCCGCCCTGACTTTTGCGGTTCCGTCCTCAAGGATGGTTCTCATCCCGTTCTTTCTCGCCATTTGCCGGAGTTCATTGGCATCGGCATTCCTGAGTATCAGCCTGCGAAGCTCATCATTGACGGCAATAAATTCGAAGACGCCTGATCTGCCCCGGTAGCCAGTGAAAGCACACTTTTCGCAGCCCTTGCCCCTGTAAAGATCCGCTTCCGCATCGATGGCGGATGAGGCAGGATCTTTCAGGATAATCGCCAATGTATCCTTATCCTTGCAGTATGGGCAGATGACCCTTACGAGCCGTTGCGCTAGAATTCCTCTGATTGTAGAGGAGAGAAGAAAGCTCTCGACCCCGAGATCCAGAAGTCTCGTGATGGTGCTGGGGGCGTCGTTGGTATGAAGCGTCGAAAGGACCATATGACCGGTAAGGGCAGACTGGACGGCCATCTCTGCGGTTTCCAGGTCCCGTATTTCCCCGATCATGATGACATCGGGGTCTTGCCTCATTATGTGGCGCAGGGTATTGGCAAAATTGAGGCCGATCTGGGGCTTGACCTGTATTTGATTGATTCCCTTGAGTTGATATTCTACCGGGTCCTCCACCGTGATGATTTTTTTGTCCGGGGAATTGATCTTGTCCAGGGCGCCGTAAAGCGTTGTGGTCTGCCCGCTTCCCGTAGGACCGGTGACAAGGATGATGCCATGGGGTTTCTGGATTAGATTTTGAAACTGCACCAGAATGTCATCGGGGAAACCCAGCAGGCCAAGGTCGATCACGATACTTTCTTTATCGAGAATTCTCATGACGACACTCTCACCGTAAAGAACAGGGATTGTTGAAACGCGGAGATCGATTTCCTTATCACTGATCTTGATTCTGATCCGGCCGTCCTGCGGGAGTCTCCTCTCGGCG
>JALNVY010000202.1 GCA_023231165.1 Syntrophales bacterium
AAGGATAGATGATCATGAAGACCGTAGATGATGTATTAGGGATTAATGATCTGTTGGCGTCTCTACACTTGTTGTCAAAAACGCTGCCTGATGACAATTATAGTTTCCGGAGTAATCAAATATCGTGTAGTCAAGAAGAACGTGATGCTGACCTTTATCCCGGCGGCTTGGCCCCCCGTCTGCTCCGACCAGTGGTCCGGTTACAATATCGTGGCCGACCTATTCGCCGCCCATGATGCGGTCATCCTGGGTATAAGCGTGGAGAACCTGAAATAGCAGTGGGCCGTCGGCGCAGCGCTCTTTACGGCTTGGCGGATGTCTCCGTCCGCGGGGGGAGGGCTGCGGTTCCGCCGCCCTTTGCCGCCGGGTCGGGATTGGCTGCTGTATGGTCCCGGAGGGGCGACGGCGGGGACTGGTCCTTGGGGGTGTCGGCGAGCACCGCGGCGGCCCGCAGAAAAGATCGTTGAAACCTCTTCCCCATCGTGAGGAAGGGTCCGGCAAGGCGGGAGATGCGCCTTTTCAGCGGCAGCGCAGCGTATATTTCACCCAAGGCCCTGCGGGTCGCCTCCTCTCCACCCCGGATAAGATCTCCCGAGCGTCGGAAGTCCATCCAATGGAGATCTCCCACCTCGGGTCGGATGATGACATCCGCATCCTCCAGTTCCACCGCCCCGAGTTTGCTCGAGGTAATTTCCCCGGCCCGATAGAAAATATCCTGAGCGGTCTCCATGTTCCCGGAAGAGGGAAGGTCGCGGTCCACCGTTACGGCGATCACGACGTCCGCCCCGGCCTCGCGCGCCGCATGGACGGGAACGAGGCTCGTAATGCCGCCGTCGGCCAGGAGCCACTCTCCCGACGGCACCGGTTCGATAGCTCCCGGCACGGCGCAACTCGCCAAGACAGCCGGTCGAAGAGGGCCTTCGGACAAGACGATCTGCCGGCCCGTAATCAGGTCCGTGGTTACGGCACGGAAGGGGATGCGGGTCCGGCGGATGTCCATCTCGGGAAGAAAAAAGTTGACCAGGGAATGGAAATCCCCGGCGGGGAGCAAGGAAGGCCGGAAGAAGGACCGGACCATGTAGTAGCGGTTCATAATCAGCGACTGCGCCTTCCGGAGGCGGCCCTGCTGCTCCGGAGAAACGGTCAGGCCGATGGACTTGAGGGCCGTGGCGTCGAATTCGGAACTCCGCAGATAGGCTTCCAACCTGGCCTGTATCTCCCGGGGAGATTGACCGCTGGCATAAGCGCCGCCGATCAGGGCGCCGGCGCTCGTTCCCACGATGAGATCGATATCGATGCCCTCCTGTTCCAGGACCTTGAGGACACCGATATGGGAAAGGCCGCGGATACCGCCCCCGCCCAGGGCCAGGCCGACTCTTTTCCCAGCGCTTTTCATGGCATGTCCTTTCCTGTTTCCGCCAGTTTTATCTATTGACGGCTTATTCTTATTACTGATACCGATTATCTATGTCAACCTGAGATCGACGGTATCATGGTACGGCAACATCGTGCTTGTGTTTAGTCCGGTCATCCTCTAAAACTTACCTTAAATTCATTACGGGAAGGATTCAGGCCATGAAAAGATTCGCACTCTTTGTTTATAACGGAGATCCCATGTGCTTCATCCATGTGCTTTTGAACGCCCTGGACATGAACGCCAAGGGGCATGAAGCGAAAATCGTCATCGAAGGGGCGTCGGTCAAAATGATCCCCGAGTTGGTCAAACCGGAGAATCCCCTATCCGGATTGTGGAGAGAGAGTCTGGAAGCGGATCTGGTAGCGGGGGTCTGTAAGGCATGTGCCAATAAACTGGGGACCCTGGAGGCAGCAAAAGGGCAGGGTCTTACCCTTCTGGACGAAATGTCCGGACATCCAAGCATGGCGGCATACCGTGATAAAGGGTACGAAGTCATTACCTTCTGACCATCGGCAAGGACCGGCGGGGGTGGTCATTGAATAATGGCCGCGAGCTTTTCGAAACCCGCATAGGCAAAATACCCGGCAAAGACAACAAGAAAAGCCGCACAGACGGCAATCAGACGGCGGTAGACACGGTCGGTCAGAAATTGCTTGCCTCCCGCCACAGCCGCGGCGACCAGGGAATACCAAACCATATCCGCGAGAATGTGCCCGGTAAAGAAAGAGGCGATGCCCCAGAAACCAAACCGCCATGAATATAGAATATAACCCAGGCCGATCGTTGCCCACCAGATGATCCAATATGGATTGGCCACGCTCATCAATATACCGTTGATTATTGGATGACTTCCCCGCTTATGGTCTCCCTCCCAGGAAAGATGCAAGGAAGGCAAAGAACGGAACATCCCGAAGGCCATGTAGAAAAGAATTATGGAGCCTATCAGGGCGGTTGCTACAAAAACCGCCGGTTGCTGAAAGAAAGGCGCCAGCCCCAGGAGTAAGGCGATAACGAGTACCAACTCCAAGATGGCGTGACCGGTAATTAAAAGTGGCCCCGCGACGAAACCGCGTTGCGAGCTTTCAGTGATTGTAGCGGTCAGAAGTGGTCCCGGCATCAGGGCTCCGGATAGTGCGATAACAAAGGATGAAACAAAAATTGTTGATAGGACTGCCAACACAGGTCTTCTAATTTCCTTCTCATATCAAATTTATATTACAATATATGCATGTTAGGAAAGAAGATGCAACAGCCAAAAGGAAGCATGGGCGTCTTGAACTCGAATGAAAAATAGGATGTCAAGATTTTGCGCCTTTCAAACCGGATTCAATGAGCTGGCCACCTATCGAAACCAACGCTTTGTATTTGAGAAGGGAATCGCCGTTAAATATTCGGCAGGTACATTTTCTTTTGATAGAATAACTGCAAACTCTATGCGATGCGTACCTCTAATCGCTTACCCAACGCTTTTGCAACTCGATCCAATGTAGAGAGTTTGATGTCTTCAGCGTGATTTTCAATTCTCGAAATCGCGGTCTTTTGGGTTTTAAGGCGTAAGGCAAGTTCCTCCTGGGTTAATCCTGCTGATTCGCGTGCCTGACGTAGTACGTACCCGATCTTGAATTGTTCGTAGCCTTCATCAAAACCAGTGGCAAACTCCTTATCCGTCTTTTTTCTCGTGGCTATATATTTTTTTAGGTCACCCATACCTTTTCCTCTTTCCTCTTCAAATAATCCCGTCGATACGATTCGGCTCTCTCTATTTCTTGTCTGGGTGTTTTCATACTTTTTTTCTCAAAGCCGTGGGTCAGTATAACCACCGCATGGCTGTCATAGAAACAGAATATTCTATGAAGTTTTATTTTTCCTGTCTCTTCTGCTCCCTATTCATCAACATATAGGAAGGATTCGGTAACAAATACAAAACCCCGCACTCTTTCGAAAAACGGGGTTTTGATGATCTTTCCATTGTTGTCCTTCCAACAAGAAAACAATCATGATTGAGATTGAATCTCAACCTATCCCATACTGATCCTTTACAAAGGATGACAATCCCAACCGGGCCAATCGATCCAATGGAACCCGGAACGTTACCTGGATCACTCCCGGGTGACGACCGATTTCTATCGCACCGGTGATCGTGGCTCGATTCAATACTTCCGGGAGCGTCATGTCAAGGAGTTTGGCGGCGCGTGCCAGACCATTGTCGGTAGCAGCGTTCAGGTTCGGTCCCGTCCCAATAATTGAGATGGGGGCTGACTTTTCCAAAGCGGTCATACCCCAAGATTTGGCTATACATTCAGCCCGTTTGTTTTCTTCTATTGATAACGGCCGCGCCAGAAAAGGCAAATCATCGAGGACAGGGAAGAGAATCGGCCCCTCAAGTTTCAGGCCTTTGAGCAAATTCACCTGCAGGGTGACAATGCCGGCAACGTCAGCCGTATGACCGGCAATTTCACCATCTCCCTGGAGAGCATGCATGTCGCCTACATAGATACCGCCTCCAGGTACTTTAACCGGGCACACAAGGATTGCCCCAGCCCGGACAGCATCAATGTCCATGTGACCGTCGGTACGGTTTTCAAGCTGTTCAGCAGTAATACCATATTCATGAGGGGCGTTTATAAGAAAGGATCCGAAATCGCCGGCATTGTGGGAATCAGGCAGTGGAATGGCCGGAGTTGTACCTAATTGACCCATAAACGGCCGCAGGCGAGCTACAATCCCAACCAGATCGTGAGGAGCAAAGGTGAGGATGGGATGTTGAACTGAATTTGCGGGAACTGATGAATACTGGCTGGCCTGGCGTGCAATTTTCTCGGCAGCTTTACGATCCACAGTGATTCCCACAGAATAATTACTATCGAAAACGATAGTATATCCATTGGTGAAGGTAAAAGGGGAAATTTCCTTGCCGCATTTAGTGCAGCGTATCGCCTTAGAGCCAATCCCTTTAACGCTCGTTTTCGGGTACATAATGTCACAATGAGGGCAACGCCGGGCAACATAGGGATCTCCCAAAAAACGATCTGCAACCGCACTGTCATTCCCGGAAGCGGTAGCT
>JALNVY010000203.1 GCA_023231165.1 Syntrophales bacterium
ACGGCGATGAAAACGCACTGGGAAGTCCTTGGCGGGCTGAAAGCATGGGGTTTCAAGATCCATCCTTTTGCCCGACATGCAGAAGGTATCGAGGAGTGCGTGAAGGGCTATGGGGATCTATTATCCGCCCGGGAAGAGTTGGCATATGAAATCGACGGGATGGTCATCAAAGTCAACGATCTGTCCCTTCAGGATGAACTCGGCGCCGTCTCCCGCAGTCCCCGGTGGGCCGTGGCCTGCAAGTTTCCCGCTTATCAGGAAACTACCGTCATTGAGCGCATCGACGTCCAGGTAGGCCGGACGGGGGCATTGACCCCCGTAGCGATCATGACGCCGGTTCAGATCGGCGGCGTCACCGTCAGCCGCGCCAGCCTGCATAACCAGGATGAGATCGACAGGAAGGATATCCGTATCGGCGATACCGTCGTCGTGCAGCGGTCCGGGGACGTCATCCCGGAGGTCGTCAAGGTCGTTACATCCCTGCGCAAAGGCACGGAGTTGCCTTTTGCCATTCCCGCGATCTGCCCCGTCTGCGGCTCGGCCGTCGTGCGCCTCGAAGGAGAAGCGGCCCACCGCTGCATCGGTATCGCCTGCCCCGCCCAGATCAAGGAGCACATTGTCCATTTCGCCTCCCGGGGAGGGATGGATATCGAGGGGCTGGGGGAAAAGATGGTTTATCAGCTCGTTGACGCCGGTCTGATCAAAGACCCAGCCGACCTATATTTTCTGACTGCCGAGCAATTGCTTGCCCTTGAAAGGACGGGGGCGAAATCGGCAGGGAACCTGTTGCGGGCCATCGGCGAGGCGAAAAATCCCTCCCTCGAAAAACTTGTTTTCGCCTTCGGAATCCGCCATGTCGGGGAAAGTATGGCCAAGATCCTCGCCCGGCGGTACGCCGATCTGGAAAATATAATGGCGGCCACTGTCGATGAACTGACGACGATTCGTGATGTCGGTCCGGAGGCGGCAAAAAGCATTGTTCGTTTCTTTCAGGAGCCATCGAACCTGCAGGTCCTGGCGAAGTTGAAAACAGCCGGTGTCGCGCCGATAAATCGCCAATTTTCTATGGCTACGGAATCGTCAGGGGCGCTTATGGGAAAAACATTTGTCCCCACGGGAACCCTGGAACGCATGACCAGGCAGGAAGCCAGGGAACTTATCGAATCCAGGGGCGGTAAAACCACGGACTCGGTTACCAAAAAGACTGACTATGTTATTGCCGGGACGTCTCCGGGCTCCAAGCTGGACAAGGCAAAAACTCTTGGTATTTCAATCCTTGACGAAGAGGCATTTTTTAAGTTAATGCAATCCTCATGAAACCATACATCGACCTCAACTGTGACATGGGAGAGTCCTACGGAGCCTACACTATCGGCGGCGACGCCGGGGTTGTCCCCTATATCACCTCCGCCAATATCGCCTGCGGGTTCCATGCCTCGGACCCCTCCGTCATGGACAGGACCGTCCGCCTCTGCAAAGAGCATGGGGTGTGGATCGGCGCCCATCCGGGTTTCCCGGACCGGGTCGGCTTCGGAAGGCGCTTCATGGATGTTGCCCCTGAAGATATCGTCAACGATGTAATTTACCAGGTCGGGGCGCTGAAGGGGTTTCTCGATCGTCACGCACTACCCCTTCAACATGTCAAACTCCACGGTGCCCTCTACAATTATCTCGTCACCGAGGAAGAACTCCTCCTGAAGATCGCCCGCGTCCTTCAGGAGAGCTTTGGCAACCCCATCTTCCTAACCCTGGCCACGGGCAAGACGGACAGACTCCGGGAACGATGCCGGCAAGAAGGCATTCGCCTGGCCCTGGAAGCCTTCCCGGATCGCCGTTATACCGACGACGGTGAGCTGCTTTCCCGGAAACTTCCCGGCGCCGTCCTCAAGGACCAGGAAGAGATCGCCCGGCGGGCGGTGGACATGGTGGTTAAAAAAGGGCTGGAAAGTGTCAGCGGCCGCTGGATAGGGATGGAAATCCATACCTTGTGCCTCCACGGGGATAACCGTGAAAGTATCGAGGCGGCGGCAAATATTAACCGGCTTTTACGGGAAAACCAGATTCAGTTGGCGCCCCTTGCCGAATTCCTGCCATGATCATCCAGCGCTACGCCGAGAACGCCCTCAGAATAATCTTTGGCAACCAGATAGATATGGAAGTCCACGAGAAGGTCCGGCGGGCCTTCTTTCTCCTCATATCACTGCATCGTCATGATATTATAGAGATTATTCCTTCGTTCTGTTCCTGCCTGGTGATTTACGAAGATGATCTGACGTCTTACCAGACCCTGGCGGGCCTTTTGAATGAACGCCTTGCCGACTTGTCGGCAGTTGAGATGCCTCCCCCGCAGGTCCACGAAATTCCCGTCCATTATGGCAGCGACTACGGCCCGGATCTGTCCTTTGTTGCTGGACACTGCCAATTAACTGTCGCAGAGGTCATCGAAAGACACTGTGCTGAGATTTATACAGTCTTTACCGTAGGCTTCACCCCCGGTTTCCCCTATATGGGGACCCTCGACGAACGGATTGCGGCGCCCCGCCTCGAAACCCCCCGGACAAGAATTCCGGCAGGTTCAGTGGGCATCGCCCAGCGGCAGACGGGGATTTATCCCTTTGAATCACCGGCGGGCTGGCGGATTATCGGCCGTACGGATATCCGGCTTTTCGATCCGGCGAGACCACCCTACAGCCTTATGCAGATTGGCGATAAAGTCCGTTTTATCGAGGAGCACTAAAATAATGACATCTGCCATTACCGTCCGCAATCCCGCCCTCCTCTCCCTGATCGTCGATCTGGGGCGCACGGGTTTTGGTGCCGTCGGCGTTCCCTCGTCATCGGCCCTGGACCGTTACGCCTGTCAAGCCCTTTACTGCCTTCTGAATCGTGCAAATGCACCGGTTCTGGAAGTCATGGGTCCGAGATTTGCCCTGCAATTTGACAGCGACGTCGTCTGCGCCATCGCCGGGGCGCGGGTTAAGGCATTCCTAGACGAAACCCCGCTCAGGCCATGGGCTTCCTTTCAGTCAAAAAAGGGCAGCATCCTGCGAGTAAAGGAGATTACGGAAGGTTTTCGCTACTATATCGGTTTTGCCGGCAGGATAAAGGCGGAGGCGGTCATGGGTAGTTACGCAACCAATCTCGAATGCCGGTTCGGCGGTTTGAACGGCGCCCCGCTTAAAAGCGGTGACATCCTCCACCTGGAGGAGTCCCAGGAAATAGAAACGAACGTCATTCCCCTGAACCTGATCCCGCCCATGAATTCCCCCCACATACTCCGGGTTATCGAAGGCCCTGAAGCCGGCTCGTTCAACGATGGTTCACGCCGCCATTTCTGGGAAAAGGGATACCATGAGCTCTTTACCGTCTCGACAAATCTCAACCGGACAGGAATCCGCCTTAATGGTACGCCTCTGGTCTTCAAGCCGGAAGCGCCCAAAAGCATTGTATCCGAGGGCATCGTCCCCGGCACGATTCAGATCCCAGGCGACGGACTGCCGATCATCATGCTTAATGAAAGAACGATCGGCGGCTATGCCAGAGTAGCCGTGATCGCCCGTGCGGATCAGGACCGCCTTGCCCACCTGAAGGCCAACGATCTGGTCTGTTTCGAAAGGATCACCGTGGAAGAGGGAGAGCGACTCTGGAGGGAAAAGCAAAAACGAATCGTTCAGTTGCAATCCCTTACCGGTTCCGCTTGAAAATTATGAAGCGCCTACATATCGTCATATCCGGTCGCGTTCAGGGAATCGCCTTTCGCGCCTCCACCCGGAAAGCTGCGATAGCCCTCAATTTGACGGGCTGGGTGAAAAACCTGCAGGATAACCGGGTAGAGGCGGTCTTTGAGGGTGAAAACGACCACGTCGAGAGCATGCGTCGCTGGTGTGAACATGGCCCTCCGCTTGCCAGGGTAACCGGGTTTGATCTGCATGAGGAGGATTATACGGGAGAATTCATGAATTTCACCATCCTGTATGGCAAATAAAATCAGGAGGAAAAAAATGTCTCTGATCATGAAAATCGAAAACAAGATGCCTGGTTGCTATCTTGTCAAACTTATCGGTCGCCTAGACGGGACAACATACGCAGACTGTGATGCAAACATGAACTCGCTTCTGATTCCCGCAACGAAGGGCATAATGTTTGACATGACCAATTTGGATTACATAAGCAGCATGGGCTTGCGTATCATCATCAAAACAAGAAAATTTATTGAGGGTAACGGCGGCGACGTCCACATGATCAACATGCAGCCGCAAATTGAAAAAGTATTTAAGATAGCCAATCTGCTGCACGGGATGACACTCTTTGCCAGCGTTAAGGAAGCCGACGATTATTTTGACGCCATGCAGAAAAAGGTCTTGGAATCATTGAAACAGAAATAAATATG
>JALNVY010000204.1 GCA_023231165.1 Syntrophales bacterium
ATTGACATTTACGCCTAAATGTCAATAAGTGAGTCTGACCCCGTCATCTGCCTGTCATTTATTAAACAGCTCCATGATTTCCCGCCGCGCCTCCCCGATGGTCAGGGGAATCCGCCCGAAGGCCAGGTTATCCTCGTGCTTCAGACGGTAGATCAGCTCCGCGATCTGGGGGAGGCGGAGGCGCACCTGGCTCATCTCTTCGGGGGCGGTAAAGACGGTCTCGGGGGTGCCGCTTCTGACGACCTTGCCGTCGCTCAAGACATAAAGGCGATCCAGAAAAACAGGGATCAGATCGACGCTGTGGGTCGCCATAAATATAGTGACCTTCTTTTCCCGATTTAGTTTCATGAGGAGATCCATCATCTGATACTCCCCCAGGGGGTCCAGGCCGGCGGTGGGTTCATCGAGAAGGAGGATCTCATGCCCCATGGAGAGAAGCCCGGCGATACAGACCCGTTTTTTCTGGCCGAAGCTCAGATTATGAATGGATTTCTTTGCGTACACCGCCATCTCGACCGCTTCCAGCGCCCGGTTCACCCTTTTGACGACCTCTTCCTCTCCAAATCCCATGTTTATCGGACCGAAGGCGACGTCCTCAAATACCGTCGGGGCAAAAAGCTGGTCATTGGGATTCTGGAAGACAATGCCCATCTTTCCATAAATTTCCCGGGACGACAGCCGGCGGATGTCCGCCCCGTCGAGAAGAACGCTTCCCTGAAAATCCTTGATCATTCCGTCCATGATTTTGAGAAGCGTCGTCTTTCCCGACCCGTTATAGCCGAGGACGCCGGCAAACTCGCCACGCCGGACGGCAAGCGTCACCCCGGTCACGGCTTCCGTGCCGTCGGCGTAGCGATGACGGACATTTTTGAGGGCTATACGATTCATATCCGCCACAATATGCCCATCGCCGTTACTACCAGGCAGGAAAGAAATATTTCGGAAGACCGGAACGGGCGGCTCTGGAAGAGGGGCATGTTGCCGTCATATCCCCGCTGCACCATGGCCGTGGACAGGGTCTGGCTTTGCTCGAAGGCCTTGAGAATCAGGGAACCGGTCAGAACCCCGAAGGAACTCAGGCGATTCCGGAAGTTTGCATAGCCAAGACGGTTTTTCTGGGCCTGATATATCACCATGGCCTCCTCAAAGAGGACAAAGATATAGCGATATGCATACAGGAGGATTTCGATGAATCCCCGGGGAATCTTCAACCAGGACAGGGCGGCCATGAGTTCCGGGAAAGGGGTTGCATAAACCAGGACGGCCATGAGGGAAATGGCGGCCATAATCCGGCTGCCGATGGCAACACCTTCCGCCAGGCCTTCGCGATACGCGGTAAGCTGGAATCCGAGGATATCAAAGGAAAAGAGGGGATCATGACCGGAAAAAAATATCTTTAACAATAAGACGACAAGAACGATCAAGAGCGGTTCGGAGAAGCGGAGCAGAAAAAGCCGCCAGGGAATTTTCATGCTCATGATCAGGGTTAGGGAGAGAGCCGCCACGAGGAGTTGGAAGCTGACGCCCTGATAACTCAGGACCATGATCAGGACAATCAGGGTCACGAGGAGCTTGATCCGGGCGTCTATCCGAGCCAGCCAGTGATCTGAGGCGTAATATTCCAGCAGGTGCATCAACTTCCCCTTATCTTGGCGGAGGTCTCCGGTGACCGTTCCGCGCCTCCCCGGCACCGGGGTGAACCTTTCTCCGTAATCAGCACCCGCCAGTAATAACCGGCGGCAAAACCCCCTACGGCGCCGGCAATGAGAAAGATAAAGAGCGGCAGATCACCCTGCTCCATATTGATCAGGGGTTCCTTTGGTTCTCGTCCCTGCTCTTTGGCGATCTTTTCGATCACCGCCTCATCGACGCCCGTCCATTTAGATGCTTCCGTAGGGGCAACTCCAGAGAAGAAAATGGTGAAAGCAATTAAAACCGCCCCGATCACCGCGACTTCCCTGTCCTTGATGACCCGCATTTTAATCAGTAAATCCGGCCGCTTTTTGTAAAGGAGCATCACCATCCCGGCAGTCATGGCCCCTTCGAGGATGCCGATGGGAAGCTGGGTGGGGATAAAGGCGATGAGGACCTTCCAGAAAAGGGGTAAAAAAGCCGCTTCCCCGCGGATACCGGCAGCCAATTCCACCGAGGTCATGAAGTACGTGGCCCAATCCGCGAAAAGTCCGGCCATGAAGGCTGCTGCTGCCATGTTCACCCGGACGGAACGGAGGGCGCGAAAGGTCAGGAAGCCCGTAAATGAGCCCATAACGCCCATGGAGACGATATCGGCCCCCAGGGTACTTAGTCCTCCATGGGCCAGGAAGAGGGCCTGGATCACGAGGGCGGCGGCGGTGATAACCACACTGACTGCCGGTCCGACGAGGATGCCGGAGATGCCGGTGCCGCAGGGATGGGAACAGGTCCCGGCAAAAGGGACGGGAATGGGCATGCAGGAGATGATAAAGACCACGGCGGCCATGAGGCCGACCAGCGGTTTAAAGGAAAGATCCTCCTGACTGCGCTTTTTGAGGAGGTAGAGTCCCCAGGCAAAAAACGGCAGGGCCACGGCAAACCAGAAGGCCGCCCAGTTGAAGGGCAGGAGCCCTTCGGCAATATGCATGGCCGCCGCATCCTGAGGCAACGCCACACCGCCAATAAGGGCTATGATAAAACCACACTTCACCTTCTTCATATAATGACCTCATCAAATTTGAGCCGTGAAATTCACGGAGGACGGTAACAAAAATAATCACTGATGACAAGTCATGAATTTAAAGAGGGAAGAAGCACCGGTAGAAATCATTTCATAAGACTCCACAACAGGATAAAAAAACCTACTATGGAAGATTGGCTATCGTCTCATATTCCTCAGGAACAAACCTGGGAGTGCATATGCAAAGGAAGATCAAATCGCTATCCCCGGTGTTGGTGATACGCTGGGGGGTACTCCGGGGGATGATGACGACGTCTCCCACTCCGACCTCCGTCGGGGAAAGTCCTCCAACCTCGACAAGGCCGGTTCCTTCCATGATGACATAGCGTTCAACCGTGTCCTTCAAACGGTGGAAGACCGTCGTGACACCAGGACTGACCCGGGCCTGGGCAATGGATACCTCTCCGTCTTCCGGCGTATTCCACATCTCCAGGATGAAACAGCCCTCTTCAATGAAAAATTCGTCCTTCCCGTTTCCTTTGATTAACAATTCTTTCACTTAAATGCTCCCTCGCGCCTACCTGTATTCATTATGTTTAACTTTTCATGGCAATGTTCCGTCCAAATCAACATGCCAATCTCCTTTCAGCGAAGATTAATCTTGGTGTCACGAAATTGCAACATTGTTTTTGTATCATCAATTCCGAAGTTAAACTGAAAACGTGAAAATTTGACTCCCGTCAACACCGATTACTTGTTATATTTTGTCATTATTTGTTGTTTTATGTTAATTTTAACTTGAATTGTTGAGAATCGTCCGCTAAGATAACGTGCTCTTGAAAAGGATGATTCGCATCGTATGAGATTATAAACGAGAAGGAGGTGATCTCTGGCGTAAATTACTCAAAGGGAAAGCGATTCGTATAAGTTTTAAAAAACCGCCAACTACTAGGTATTTATGAAGTATATTCCCGGAAATGCCCGTTCGGGAAAAGCAAGAATAAAAAACATTAACAGGAGGAAAAAATGAGGAAATTTTGGTTACTTTTACTGTCTATCGGTCTGATCATGGCCTTCGCCATGCCCGCCGGAGCAGTAGATGTGAAGTTCAGCGGCAGCTACTATGCCCAAGGATGGTATGTGGATAATCCCTCGGTGCTGGACAAGTCTGAAACACCGGGCGCCGCTTCCTGGACCAACAATTCCAGGCGTAGCGCCAACGCATTCTATTCCCAGCGCTTCCGCCTGACGACAGAATTTCAGGTCGTCGAAGGTCTGAAACTCGTCACCCGGTTTGACGCCCTGGAGAAAAGGTGGGGTGATCAGTCCTGGGCCGGCTCCACTGGTGAGACCCAGAGCCGCGTGATGGGGCAGAACGGTACTGCCGCCGCAGCAACAAAAATCCAGGAAAACATCGAATTCGAACGGGCCTATCTGGATTTTAACGTCCCCTTCGGTAAGTTCCAGGTCGGCTATATAGAGTATCTTGTGTGGGGTACACCATTCCTTAATACCACCCTCTCGGCGGGCGGCATCCGTTACACCTATAATCAGGGTCCCTGGCAGGCGGTCGCTGCGGTTGAAAAGCGGGCTGAATATTTAGGGCTTGCCGGAGGAAAAGCTGGAGCTACAACTGGCGGTTCCGGTTACATCGGCCAAGGCAGTGACGCTGATCGGGATGTGTACGACCTCGGCGGTATCTACAAGTTTAAAGCCGGTGAAGCCGG
>JALNVY010000205.1 GCA_023231165.1 Syntrophales bacterium
AGTATCCGGGAGCGGCAAGGTAGTAACCCTTCAGCCCAACGCCGCCAATACAACGGTTCAGGTAGGAGCCGGGGCGGTGGATGCTTCTGGACAGCTTGGCCTGACGGATGTGGAACTACAGACGGTGACTGCAGACACATTAAGAGTCGGCAAGAGCAAATCCGGCGTAATGACGGTGACGGGCGGAGCCACGTTGACGTCCGCGCCGACATTAAACTTGATCTCCGGCGGCGGGATCTCCGGCTCGGGCAACACGATCACCGTCTCGAACCTTGCCCTTTCGGGCGGCGCCGGGGCAATAAATGTGACAACGGCAGCAAGTACATTGGCGGCGCAGAATACCTCCGGCGGCATCACGATCAGCAACACGCAGTCCACCGGCCTGTCGGTGGGTGCTGTGGACGGTGTGTCGGGTATTTCCAGCAACGGCGGGGCCATCTCCCTGACAGAGACGGCAGGCGATATCACCATCGCCAATACCGTGAACGCCGGGGCGGGAAACGTGACCATGAAGGCAGCGGGCGCTCTGGTGAATGGCGTAACATCTTCGGATAAAAACGTCATAGGTAACAGTTTGAATGCCACGGCGGGAAATGGAATCGGTCATCAGAAGGCCATGAAGACGGAAGTCGCCAACCTCGGGGCGGAGAACACCGGCGGCAGCAGGAACATAGAGTTTAACAATAACGGCGCCCTGACAATCACCGATGGCATTAAGAACAGCGGTTCGGGCAATATTGTCCTCGATAATACCGGCGCCATCGATACGGGTTCGCAGAAGATTCAAGCCTCGCAAGGCGCCGTGACGGTGACGGCCCACAGTCCGTTGACCATCGGCAGCGGCGGGTTGGCAGCGGACGGCGATGTGACCCTGGAAGCGGCGCAAAGCGGCGGTGACGATACCCTGACGATCAACGGACCCGTCAGGTCCAATAACGGCAATGTCAATCTGGTAGCGGGAAGCAGTATCATAGAAAATGTAGCGGTGGAAGCACCTAATGGCCACGTCAGCCGCACTGTCCATGGAGAGCTGGTTAGCACTTCCGACACTTCCGTGAGCTTGACTACCGAGATGGATCTGGCGGTGGTGCAGTCGGAGAATACCTTCACCACCGCCTTGAATAATACTTATATCACTACGGTGGAGGGAGACAATGCCCGGACGGCGCCTCCGCCGGACAAGAAGGAAGATGAGGATAAGGACAGTGACAAGAAGGGCTCAACCTCTCAGTCAGAAGAAACATCGAAGGCCAAATTACCTTATTGTAATTAGCTGGGTAGCAGTCCTGTGGCTTCTCTGCGGTCTCACGACGGTCATGGCCGCCGACAGGGTGGGCTCCGTAACCCATCTGAGCGGCCCGCTATTAGCCAAAAAAGCAGATGGAACCATTAAGACGCTGGGGCTAAATTCCATTGTAGAGCTCGGGGATACCCTGGTTACTGAAAAGAAGACCTACGCACGCATCAAATTTGTCGACAATAGCGAGGTTGTATTACGGCCAAAGTCCCAATTTAAAATTGATCAATTTTTCTTCGATCAGGCCAAGCCAAAAAACGATAAAGCCGTCTTCAACCTCGTAAAGGGGGGGGTACGCGCCGTGACAGGTCAGATCGGCAAGCGTTTCCAAGGGGACAATTACCGGATGAACACACCGTTGGCTGTCGCTGGAGTCCGGGGGACCCTCTTTGAACTCAGGATTTGTGAGGGAAACTGTCCAGGCATAAACGACGGGCTTTACCTGTTTGTTCTGGAGGGAAGCATCACGGTGACCAACGGCGCCGGGACCCAGGACGTCAGCGCCGGGCAATTTGCCTATGTGCGGGATACGCAAACTATGCCCGTCATCCTTCCGTCTAACCCGGGTCTGAGTTTTACACTGCCGGAGAGTATCCAGTTGGAGGGAAAGCTACAAGACGGGTGCATCGTCCGTTGAGAGGGAGGAACGGTTAAAAATAAGATTGACGGAAAAAAGTTGCAAGATTTCCCTCGCCCCCGGCCTCAAAACAGATGCCGGATGCCGGCGTAGGATAATTATTTGATATAATATATAAATTGCCTGCCGTTTTAAAATTTGCCCTCGGAAAACCCCTGGATTCCGGCCCGTCGTCGATGATTTCGATCAAGGATTAATTTCATGAACTTGAACATGGATAAGGTCATCGTGCGTCCCTTCGAGGAAAGGGACCGGGAGTCGGTCCGCCGGATCTGCCGGGAAACGGGACTCAAGGGCGATCCCGCCCGGCTCTTCTTCGAGGACGAGGAGATCATCCCCCTCCTTTACGTCGACTACTATCTCGACCATGAACCCCATGCCTGCTTCGTCGCCGATGTCAGCAGCCGGGTCGTGGGCTACATAATCGGCAGCGTGGACGCCCACCGCAGGCGGCGAATCATGCTGATCCGCATCTATCCGCGTGTCGCCCGCCGCATCCTCGGAAAGCTTCTGACCCTGCAATACCGGGATAGGGAAACCTTCCGGACCCTATGGTGGATCGCGACACGTTCCTGGCGGGAAGCCCTGCCAAGGCCTGCGGACCGTTACTCTGCCCACGCCCACTTCAATGTCGGAAAAGATTATCGCGGCCGACATCTGGGACGGCGACTCGCCATCGCATTCCGCCGATACATCCTGTCGAAGGGGGTTAAGGGGCTGTATGCGATCATCCGTGAACAGGAAGGACAAGAGCTTCTCTCAGCCTTCCTGTGCCGGGAAAGAGGCTATCGGATCATTGCCGTACGGCGGAACACGTTATGGGAAAAGTCAACCGGTTGCAAATGGTATGCGCGGCTGCTGGTCTGCGATGTGAAACCGCTTGCCGGGGAGGAGGATGATGAAGCTGGCCTCCGCTGATTCGATCCGCCGGTCTTATCCCCACGTCTATATATCGCCGCATATGGACGACGCCGTTCTCTCCTGCGGTGGCAGGATCGCCATGCAGGTCTCACAGGGCGAAGGGGTTCTGGTGGTCACAGCCTTCTCCGAAATCGACGAGACGAGGGATGTTTCCACGATGCCGGGCGTCCCGCCGGGTGGCCTCCGGGAAATGCAGGATGAGGATGCAACCGCTTTGGGACGCCTGGGGGTCGATTATCTCCGGCTGAACTACCGCGACGGCGCCTTTCGGCAACGTTTTCCCCTACTGCGTTACGGCCTCCACCTCCGAGCGGCGGAGCGGTTTGCCGGTATATTCGGGGCAATCCGGACGGATATTGAACAGATCTGCTCCGTCGCCACCTGCCGCAACCTTTACATTCCCCTCGGCATCGGGCAGCACATCGATCACCATCTCTCCTTCCTGGTTGGCCGCCACCTGGGACGGAATCCGCTGAACCCCCTTGCGATCTCCTTTTACGAGGATATACCCTATGCGCTCATCCCCCATGCGCTGGACTGCCGTCTCCGGGCAATCGGCTTTGCCGCATTCCCGAACGCCTGCGAGCGGCCGTCCATCCGGGAGAAGATCATGGCAATTCATCGGTCTGTCCGCCATCTCACCACATTGCCCCGGAACCGGTTCTTCCGGAAAGGGGCGCTCCTGGTTGCGCTGTCGGCGGGGATCATCTGCATGGAGGCCGTCGGGAAACTGGCCCGATATCAGAGCGGGGAGTGGTTGCGGCCGGAGATGGTCGATGCCGCCCCTTTTTTTGAAAAAAAGGTGGCGGCGATCCTGGACTACAGGTCGCAGGCGCGTCTTTTTTTCGAAAGCGAAGCGGCGCTCAGACGGTCGCTCACGCAATATTCGCTGGACATCGGCGGCTCGGCAGGGCAATATCTGGAACGCTGTTGGAGAAATATCGGGAGGGATTGAATGTCCAGGAAGGCAAAGCCCGGGAAGCCGAAAGCGGCAATGCGCGCGCCAGCGGTGAAACGGGAACCCTTTGCAGAACGGTACGCACAACAGCTCCTCGGCCTGATTCTTCTGTTGGCCCTGAGCCTGCGCATCGCGGCCCTCATGGATCTGAGCCGGACCATCTATTTCGACTTCATGCTCTGGGACGAGAGGGTTTATCATGCCCTCGCCGTCCGGATCGCCGACGGCACGTACGCCGGCCGAGGGGTTTATGAATTCGCCCCGCTGTTCGCCTATCTGATGGCGGGTGTCTACCGTTTATTCTCACCGGATATCTTCTATATCCGCCTCCTGAACATCCTCTTCGGGGTTCTCACCTGCTGGGTCATCTATGGGATCGGCGCCCGCCTCGGTGGTAGAAAAATCGGCCTGCTGGCCTGTCTGCTGGCCGCCCTCTACAAACCCTTCATCCTCTACAGCATCGTCCCCCTGAAGGAGGCCCCCACTATCCTTCTGTTCGCCCTGACCGCATTCATGCTCCTGCTGGCAATCGAAAAAAAAGGGCTGATCCCCTCC
>JALNVY010000206.1 GCA_023231165.1 Syntrophales bacterium
CATTTCATTCAGGATGTTCGCAAGCTAGACCTGAAAAAGGTCCCCTCCATCAGCGAAACCATCGACTGGGCGCGGGTCCTCATGATCCTCCATGCCGAAATTCTCAATCCCGCCCTCGTCCGGGATACCCTGAACACCTTCATCAAGTTCGAGGACGATATCGGCGTCGTGGCGGAAAAGGTTCACCAGCTTACGGCGACGGCGGTAAAGTAAAACATTGAAGAACTAAACAGCTTCTGAATGCTGAAGTATCCAAGGGGTTGAAATGGAAAGGGTTCTTGAAGATTTTGTCACCGCTGCCCGAACCGCCGGTGTCCGTATCTCTATTTCCGAGACCCTCGATGCCGTCCGGGCCGTCAAGGTGGTCGGCTACCGGGACCGCACCCTCCTGAAGGACGCCCTTGCCATCTCCCTGGCCAAAACGGCGGGAGAAAAGATCATCCTTGAGGACTGTTTCGAGCGGTTCTTTACCTTCCGGTTCTTTGCCGCCGATTCCAACCGGGTCTGCAAGGATGGGGACATGCCGAGTCTCCTGCAAACCGAATCGGATCTGGCTCGCATGCTCATGGAGGAGGATCGGGCCGGCCTCATGGCTGCCATGACCGAGGCGGCGCGTCTGGAAAACATTTCACAAATCAGATACTTTACCCAACGCAGCCTTTTCGCCATGCGGGTCCTCGGCCGGATGGGAGCCGGCGGGCTCGACAGCCAGATTCAGGCTTTGCGCCAGCTCGACACCCCGGCCGCGGCAGCGGAGGCGGCCCGTCTCGAGGGTGCGCGGGCCTATCTAGTTGATAATGTCAGGAATTATGTGCAGAGCCAGTACGATCTCTTTGCCCGCAACGAAGGGGAGAGGCGTCTGGAGAGTGAACTGCGCCTCGTGAAACTGTCCAACCTGGAACAGCGTTACTTTGCCCGCATCCACAATATCATCCAGCGGATGGTCAAGCGTCTCAACGATCTTCACTCCCGCCGCCGCAAAGCGGCAAGGAGAGGGGTTCTGGATTTCAAGAGAACCCTGAGAGAGAACATCTCCTACCAGGGGATGCTGTTTGCGCCCTCCTGGAAGAGGAAAAAAGTCGAACGCCCCCAGATCGTCGTCATCTGTGACATCAGCCGCTCTGTCCTGCGGACGGTGCGTTTTCTCCTCCTCTTCCTGTACGGTCTCAGCCAGGAGATCGCCAAGATCCGGACCTTTGTGTTCTGTACGAATCTCGTAGAAGTAAGCGATATCCTTGGTAAAAGTCCTGTGGATGAGGCTCTGGCCCGGATCCAGGGAGGGACGGACATACCCCTGATTATGGGGCGGACGGATTACGAGCGATCTTTCGGTGATTTCCGCCGGGATTATCTCGCCGCAGTGACGCGCAAGACGACCGTCCTTGTTCTCGGCGACGCCCGGAATAACTACAACGATCCCCATCCGGAGAATCTTAAGGCTATATACGAGCGTTGTAAGCGCCTTATCTGGCTCAATCCCGAAGTGCCGGCCTTCTGGGGATCAGGGGATTCGGAAATCCGCCATTATAAACCTTATTACACTATGATCAAGGAGTGTAACACCCTGGGGCACATCGAGCGATTGATAAGCGCCCTGGTCAGGCGTTAATCTGATTAATCTGTCGGGAGGGTTAGGATATGAATGACAAGGGTCGGGAAGAAAGATGCCAGGAATGTCTCTTCTATGAAGGTCATCCCATGGAAAATCGGGAAAATTGCCTCCGTTTCGCCCGTTTTGTCGATCATGTAATTACTGAATACACGAAAGACTGTGATTACTGGACCCCGGCGAAGGAAAGGGTCGCCAACTCCATTGTGAATGCAAGATAGGCTTATGTAATTACGGTACTTATTAGCAAGGAGTATTCTCCGGCATCACGTTGCAAATCCGGTTTTTACCAAGGCGTTTTGCCTGGTAGAGCAATTTGTCCACCCTCCCGACCAGCTCTTCAACTTTCAGTCTCATGGTATTATCGACGGAAATCAAACCACTGCTGATGGTAACGGAGGCGGTGTTCCCTTCCTTCAGAAAAGCATGGGTTGCGCATTGCTGATGGATACGCATTGCTGCCTCCATTGCTTGATCGGGGCCCGTTTCCGGCATCAGGGTGAGAAACTCATCGCCTCCGTAACGACATACAATATCCAGATCTTCACGGATACAATTACGGAAGATCGTCGCCAACTCCTGAAGAACGACGTCTCCCCCGCTGTGTCCATAAAAATCGTTGATCTCTTTAAAGTGGTCGATATCCGTCATCAGAATAGAGAATACCCCGCCGTGTCTCTTGATCCGGGCGATTTCCTCTTTCATCCGGATATCGAAAATTGTCCTTACATATAGATTCGTCAGGCTGTCGCGGGTGGCTATGTTGTACAGTCTTGCGTTCTCAAGAGAGACGGCGATCACCGTCGTCAATATAATCAGCATCTGTAATTCCCTGGTGGAAGGATGATGTCCGATCGGATCGGCAATTGTGACAAGCCCGATGATTTTAGTAGCGGCGCCGGCCAAAGGAAGGCACAAACAGCAACCTTCTCCGCCCTGTGCCCTTCCTGCCGGCATGGGAAAACCAGCCTCTTCCAGATTCGGATAGACGCCGAATTCCTTATTAATGATTACCTCCTCTAGGGGAGTTCCCTCGTAGAGGACCTCTCTCTTGGTAGCCTTATAGTGCCGTTCCGAAAACAGCCCCTCCAGGGAAAGGCGTCGATCATCCGTCAAGGTGAAAAGGGCGACATTCTTGTTGGCGCTAAAATCGGACAGGGCTTCCAGGGCTCTCTCCAACAGGATTTCTCGATCGAGGTTCAGGGCGAGGAGGCGTGTCGCATAGTTCAAGATGATCAGGCAGTCTTCTTGATTTAGCAACATTTGGGGATTCATGGTATCATTCCTTTCGGTGATTATGGGTGGTTAATCCGGGGCGTTTGATTCATCTCTTCAAACGATCCGGATTGTCAAGCTCTTAATCGCATGAGCACCCGATGTTCATTCTTCCGGGATTTCTTATTGAGGCCGTAGCCACTGACGCAGCCAGGCAAGAACAGCGTCGTGCCATTGCAGAACGTTCCGGGGTGTGAGGATCCAGTGGCCTTCATCGGGAAAGATCAGGAGCTCCGAAGGAACGCCTTGGCGCTGAAGGGCGCTGAAGAGGGCGAGACTCTGGGTGTAGGAGACCCGATAATCCTTCTGGCCGTGAATGATCAGGGTCGGCGTACGCCAGTTCTTGGCATAATCCAGGGGGTTATGCCGTTTGGGGTCGCCGAATTCCCATTCGGGAAACCACAGGGTGTCCATTTCGTAGTGGGCCATGGGCTTGTCGAAAAGCCCGGCGTGACTGACCAGACAGCGAAAACGGTCCGTATGGCCGCCGATCCAGTTGATCATGTAGCCGCCATAGGAGGGGCCCAGGGCCGCCATCCTTTTTTCGTCCAGAAAGGGATACTCCTTCAGCGTAAAATCAAGGCCCGTCATGAGGTCTTCATAAGGCGCCCCTCCCCAATCCCCCCGGATGGCATCGGTAAAAGTCTGCCCATAGCCCGTTGAACCGTGAAAATCGATCTGCACGACGGCATAGCCGGCCCCGGCGTAAAGCTGGGGATTCCAGCGGTAATGAAACTCGTTGAGGTTGGATGTTTCCGGCCCGCCGTGAATAATAAAGGCAACGGGGTATTTCCGGGCGGGATCGAAATCAACGGGATAAACGATCCTTCCATATACGGTATCCCCGTGGACGCCATTGAAGGTAAAGCCCCCGACCTTGCCGAAGCGGATTTTTCCCACCCGGTCATCATTCCATTTAGTGACTCGCCGGGATTCTTCATTGTTGATTCCGAGCAGATAAAGCTCCGTCGGCTGGTTGAGAGAATTCCAGGCAAAGAGGATGCGCCCATCTGGCAGGGGTTGGGGGGAGAAGGTGTTCCCCGTCTTCATGATTATCCGGCTCTTGCCCGTCGCCACGTCCATGGCAAAGAGGGCGTGCTGCCCCAGATGATCGGCGGTGCAATAAAGGATCTTCCCATCATGAGACCAGGTTATAAAGTCGGGGGAGCGATCGCCGTTGGGGGCGTCGTCGGCCCGCAGATCGAGAGCCCGTTCCTCTCCCGAAACCATATCCCGCAACCGGATCCGGTAGCGATCCGCCTCATGACCGGGCTGGCTCATGGCGAGATAGGCGAGAGTCCTTCCATCCGGGGAAAAACGGGGCTGCGTATCCATAGCGGGATTTTTCGTGATCCGCGCCGGTTTTGTCTTTGTCCGCAGGGAAACCATAAAGAGGTCGCTGTTTGTTGACCACGCCTCCTGACGGCCTTCATCCTTGGCCGCAAAGACCAGGGTCC
>JALNVY010000207.1 GCA_023231165.1 Syntrophales bacterium
AAGCCACTGGAGTCCCTCCAGACCGTGATCCACCATAAAGCGGACCTTTTCCGGATCACCCCGGAAGTCGCCGCCTGCCAAGGTCTGATTGAAGTGGAGGTCAAGGGAATCCTCGATGCCCTGCTTTTTCTGACGTTCCGGATCAACGCAGTTGAGAGCGCCGCTGGCGATCACCGAATTACCGCCGATGATCTGACTCTTTTCAATAATGACGACCTTCGCCCCGGCATCATGGGCCTCGATGGCCGCCGCCAATCCCGCATAACCCGTACCGATAATAACTACGTCCGTATTCCGGTCCCATTTCTTGGGAATTTCGACTGCCCGTAGAGACCGGGGTAAAAGGAGTCCTCCTCCGGCAACGCCCACGGCCGCCGCTGTCCCGGCCAGGAGCTGCCGACGGGTTACCCCGCCTTTTCCACCGTCCCGGTTCTCATCCATCATTAATTTTCCCTGTTCAGGAACTCTGTCTTTCATTGCGATACTCCTTTCTCATCCGTTCAGCCCACGGAGGGGGGACTAAGACCAATCAGTTAACCAATCAAAGAACTATGGATAAGCTTATTGGCACATGATTATAAGATACGACCTCTAAATCGTCAAGGAAAGATCTCTTGACAGGAAAGATCTTACCATTAAATAAGTTCCACCCTCTTCCTGAGGGAGAGAGAATTCACGAATTTTTTGCGAACGCTTCATTCCCGCGCTGTTTATGGGGTTAAACGGCAGCCTGAACAGAATTGGGACGCCTGCGCCGCCTCTTTCTTCGTCGTTTTGCCGGGGCTTCATTTTTTGACGGTTCTGAACACACTGCGGAAGGGTCATCTGAAAGGAAGGCGTCCCACCATTCCAGAGAGGTTCGGTTTTCTCCTCTCGTCTCCGCCGATAGACGCAGATATGCCACGGCATCCGCAAATTCAGGCCTGCTGACCATGGAAGCGGGACGTCGGGGCGGCATTCTGTGGAGGGAGGGCTGAAAGGTGAGGATGCGGCGCAGTCGATCGCCGACCCGCGCCGGGATGCAAACGGTCTTGCAGAACTCTTCCATCAAAATGGCGCATGCGGTATCCAGTGCCTGCTGGCGTGGGATACCATCACGGTGGCGGACAAGGGCCTCCTCTTCCAGGCTGGGGCCGAAGAGTGCCGCCAGGAAGAGCGCCGGCGAGGGGGGTGTTCCGCTTCGAAATAGTTCATCGAGGCATTCAAGGTTTGTGTGCAGCAATATCAGATGTTGGCTGTTTCCGTGCAGCCACTGACTGAACCTGGGGAAAAGGGCGGCAAGGAGTCCGCTGTCGTCCATGAGGTTTAAAACCGGTCGAGCAGATCCATACTGAAAGAGCTTCAGCATCTCTTCGTAGAGCCTTGCCGGTGCAGCGCGGGGAATGGTTGAGGACAGCGCACAGAGGATCTCCCAGGTAGCAGGTTCGATGACGAAGTTATGGGACGCGGCAAAACGAACCGCACGAAGCATTCGCACCGGGTCCTCCGTAAAGCGGACGAAAGGGTCGCCGATGGGACGAATGATCCGCTGCTTGAGATCGCTCAGTCCAGTGCTGTAGTCAATAACCGAAAAATCTGCGATATTGTAGGCAAGGGCGTTGATGGTGAAGTCACGGCGGAGGGCATCCTCCTCCGGGGTGCCAAAGACGTTGTCACGAAGAACCATTCCATCATCGTCCGTGAGGTGACGGGGGGGTCTTTTATTGTGACCTGTCTCTTCCGTATCCACTTCATCGGCAGGGGCAGCCGCACGGAACGTGGAGACTTCCAGAATTTCGTCCTTAAAGTGGAGATGGGCCAACCTGAAACGGCGGCCTACGAGACGGCAGTTGCGAAAGAGCCGCTTTATCTGGCCGGGAGTGGCGTTTGTGGCTACATCGAAGTCCGTGGGGGTTCGCTTCAGGAGCAGGTCGCGGACACACCCCCCTACCAGGTAGGCAATAAAGCCATAGTCACGGAGTCGGTAGAGAGTGCGCAGGGCATTCGGGTTCACCTGCTTTCGGGATATACTGTGTCCCTTCCGGGGAATGATCAGTGGTTGCATTGTTTTCACCATAGCACACCCCGTCGAAAAAGCAAATTTTCGGCGGCACAGTGCATTGGATGGAGTTTTTCATTTAAGACTTCCAAGCCATCATTTTCTTGACAGATTCTTTATGACATCCTACGATTTTCTTACCATCAGCGATGCTGGGAGAAGTTATGCGTGGGTTTTCTGCGACTTCCTCTCATGTTTGTCAAGCATTTTAAGAACTACGGAACGGATTTCATGAAACAGCGCATCAATAGAGAAATTAAGACAATCCATAAGATGATTGGAATTTACTGCCGGGATCACCATCGAGAAAATGATCTCTGCACCGATTGCAAGCAATTGCTTGATTATGCTGAGAAACGAACAAAATCCTGCCGCTTCGGCAAGGACAAACCCGTCTGCGCCGATTGTCCCGTCCATTGTTACAAACCGGAAATGCGAAAAAGAATCCGGGAGGTCATGCGTTACGCCGGACCGCGGATGCTATACCACCATCCCCTCCTCGCCATCCGGCATCTTCTGGATAAGCGCCTAAAAGCGGCTCCCCTGTAAGAGGTGTGCGACAAAATTGTTGGTAGCATTCAATCGAGACTTGCATGATACACCTCATTGCCTCACACATCGTGATTGTGGCCACAGGCATTCCCCGACTATCCCGCACTCTATGCCGGTTTATCCCAGCGCTTTCGAACCGTCCCTTAATGTTACCTACGGCTGAGAAATCAGATATATAAACGGCAATTGTCAGTTGTGAAAACTACGTATTTGTTGTATAGGGTATAGTATACATAGGGGCGACAGTCGTTGTCTTTCAGATTCATAGATCATCTCAACACACAGGGAATAACGCGATGAAAGACCAATTCAAGACAAATGCAGAATTGATTGAGGAACTGGCTTCTCTGAGGTAGAGGATTGCAGAACTGGAAAAGGCTGAATCCTTTAATGTCCAACTGGAAGAGCTATTGCAAGGCAGAGAAACCTTCTTTCAGCTTATCACGGACAACGTTCCTGCCCATGACAACAAGCAAGGATGCCGCCGTTACAGCGGAAAAAATCAGAACAGAATGAAACTCCAGACAAAATTATTGGTCCTTTATGCTCTCAGCACGATGACAGCGAAGCGGCAGACTATCTAGCAATGGAATAACGACGCCCTGCGAGGCATACTGGGAACAGATCACTTCGGCCCGTTCGACCACGCTGTCAAGCAGTACGACTTCGACTAAACCCTTGAACGTTTAAGAACCAGGCAGTCGGACTAACATTTCAAGTAGAGGTATTTTGATCATGCCGATATTTCATTTCAGCAAAAAAAGGTTTGTGATTTCGGTCTTGTGCACACTCTTTATTGTGACGGCTGCCGGATGGGTCTTTACCGGTTACCTTGTAGAGATGGCAACGCACACAGTGAAGCAGAATGTGGAAGATGCGAATCTCATCATATCACTTAACTTGACCAATGAATTAAAGAGAATTGAAAGCGCGGCCGTGGCCGTTGCAGGATCCCCTTTAACCCTTCCCGTTTTGCAGGCCAATAACCCTGCGAACATGGAAAAGATTAACAACATACTGGATCGATATAACAAGTCTTTGGATGCAGCAGCCTGTTACCTCATCAATCATGACGGATTGACCCTGGCATCATCCAACCGGAATGCGGAGGACAGTTTTGTAGGGCAGAACTATACATTCAGACCTTATTTCCAGCAGGCGATAAAAGGCGGCGTTGGCCGACATTTCGCTGTCGGTACGGTAACGGGGAGACGTGGATTTTTCGCAAGTGCTCCCGTCAAGGATAAGGAAGGCCAGATCGTCGGGGTTGTGGTCATAAAAAAGGAGCTCGAAGACATAGAAATAAAACTCAAACAATATATCTGGTTCCTTTTGGATCAAAACGGCATCATCTTTCTATCTTCGCAGCCGGAAGCACGCCTGAAAAGTCTATGGCCCCTGGGTAACGAGCAGAAGCAGAAAATTATCCTTTCAAAACAATTCGGTCCGGGACCATTCGAGCCCATTCTGCGAAAACAACTAAAGGATAAGTCGGAAGTGACTTTTAAGGGGGGGCAATATCTATCAGCACAAGTTGCCACACCCTATGAAGGCATTTCTGTAATCCTTCTCTGGCCAACAGGGCAGATCAGCATGTACCGGTCATTCGGCATTATTCTTACCCTGCTTACCTTTTTATTGGCACTAAGCTTTCTTGCAGTGATTTATATATTCACACAATCGAATTTCAGGATGGAGAGCCTACTCAAAGAGAGTCAATCTCAGGCATTGA
>JALNVY010000208.1 GCA_023231165.1 Syntrophales bacterium
CAGGACTTCGACACCCCTGGCCTTCATGAATTCCGAAAATTCATTCCCCTGTTGCGATCTTACCGTATAATTCTGATAGACATGATCCCGCCGGGGATCGTCATAATGGGGCAGCAGAAGATCAGGCAGATCACCAAGGGCAGCTTGGTATTTTGCTGCGATGGCCTTGCGCCGCTCAATCCATTGAGGGAGATAGCGAAGCTTTACATCCAGGAAAGCCGCCTGCAAATTGTCTAAAAGACAGGTGAAACCATGGCCACAGTATTCTCCGCTATGGCGATCCTCGCCGTTGTAACGCATCCTGGTGGCGAAAAGTGCGACGTCCGGATCGTTGGTCGTAATGGCGCCGCCGTCTCCATAGCCTCCCAGTATTTTAAAGGGATAAAAGCTCCAGCAGCCGGTAAGGCCCCAGGAACCAGCCATCCGTCTGGTATTGTTATTTGGCGCTGCTGATCCGTTTTCCCCTTCTTTAATCTTTTCATCGGCAGAACTTTTATAGTTCTTCCCTGTTTCCTGTTGCCTATTGCCTGTTGCCTTGCTCTCCATGCTCGTTCCCAGGCTCTGACAGGCGTCCTCGATTGCCACCAGCCGGTATTTATCGGCAAGCTCCATGACCCGGGCCATATCGGCCATATAGCCACTCAGATGAACAGGAATGATGGCTTTAGTTCGGGAAGTTATGGCTTCCTCTATTTTGCCGCAATCAATATTAAAATCCTTGCCTACATCAACCAGCACCGGCTTGGCGCCGACATTAACCACTGCCGAGGCTGTGGCCACAAAAGTGTGGGCCGGCACGATCACCTCGTCGCCACTACCGATTCCTGCCGCTCGGAGTGACATGTGCAAGGCGTCATAGCCGCTGTTGAGGCCGACGGCGTACTTCGTTCCCACAAAGGCTGCCAGGTTTTCTTCAAAGGCTCGCAACTGTCCGCGGTCAATCAGCTCCCCCTTGCTCATGACCTCGAAATAGGCATTATCCAGTTCTTCCCTAATCATCAGGTAGAGTTTTGCCGGTTCAACAAATTTTACTTTACGAGGCATTGAATACCCTCAATGTTTACTATTCTGTTTCCGAACACCATTTCCGAGTTTCTGTAAAAAATAAACATCAAATTATTCCCTTCACCGCTCGAATAATATCCACGCTGGTCCGATAATAGGCCTTCTCCAAGGTAGCACTGGCCGGAGCGGGACAATCAGGAAGGGTAATCCGAACCACGGGCACTTTGAGGGCGCCAAAGGCCCGCTCCGAAACGAGGGCGGACACTTCCGCCGACAGACCGCATGTCCGCCAGCCCCCGTCGACGACAACCAGTCGCCCCGTTTTCTGCACCGAGGCAAGAATCAGATTTTCGTCCAGGGGCTTTACTGTTCTCAAGTCGATAACTTCAATATTGATCCCTTCTTTAACCAGCATTTCCGAAGCTTTGAGGGATTCCTGAACCATGAACGATGAGGCTACTACCGTAACATCGGTCCCTGGTCTCAGAACATTGCCTTTGCCGATTTCGACCTCGTATATCTCTTCCGGCACTGGTTCTTCCAGTTTGTACAGCCAGCGGTCATCGATAAATACCACGGGGTTGGGTTCGCGGATAGCGGCAATCATCAAGCCTTTCGCATCGTAAGGCGTCGCCGGCATGACGACCTTCAAACCCGGAACTTGGGCAAACATGCCGTGCAGCGACTGGGAATGCTGGGCCGCCTGCTCGCCGCCCCGGTTAATGATGCCCCAGAAGACCACGGGTGCCGGCAGCTTCCCACCGTTCATGTAATACCAGTTGGCCGCCTCGTTAATGATGGGATCGAAGGCGTAAAACATGAAATCCACACGGGGGTGGACGACTACAGGTCTCATCCCCGTCAGGGCCGCCCCGACTGCAGCACCGGTCATAGCGTTTTCGGAGACCGGGGTATCAATAACACGGTCCGTACCGAACCTTTCCAACAATCCTTGGGCCGTATCCCCGACATACCAGGGGCTCTTTACCCCCTGACCGATTAAAAATACGGAAGGGTCCTCAGCCATCATCTGGTGGAGAGCTTCATTGATGGCCAAGCTGTAACTCAGTTTTCTATGCGAAGACATATTTTTCCAACTCCTCAGCCCTGGGCAGGGGGCTCCGCCGGGCAAAATCATGGGCATCCGTGACCTCTCGGGTTACCTCTGCCCTCGCCATCTTCAGATCTTCTTGCGTCATGATCCGCTGGTCAGACAGGTAACCCTCGAATCGTTTGATCGGATCCTTTTCCCGCCAGAGATCGATCTCTTCCCGGGGGCGTATGTCTGTATGGCTCCCCTGAACATTGTCATCCGGACCAACATGCCCCCGATAGCGGTACGTCAGACATTCGATAAACACTGGTCCATTACCACTGCGGCATTTTTCAACAGCATGAAGTCCCGCATCATAGACAGCCAGGACATCATTGCCATCGATCTGCCGGCTCTCGATGCCGAAAGGTCGGGCAATCTCATGAATCTCCCTCTCCACCCGGCACTCACGGATGGGCATGTGGGTCGCATAATAGTTGTTTTCACAGACAAAAATGATCGGCAACTTCTTCAAAGCGGCAAAGCTCATACATTCATAGAGGACCCCCTCACCCGTCGCCCCATCACCAAAAAATGTTACGGCTACCCTGCCGTCCCTTCTTATGGTAGAGGACAGGGCCGCTCCCAAGGCCAGAGAAATAGTTCCTGCGACAATCGGCGCCGATCCTAACATCCCCACATCAGGGGCAATTAGATGCATGGAGCCTCCCCTGCCTCGTGAGCATCCCGTCTCCCGGCAGAAGACCTCCGCAACCATCTCCTGCATCGATCCTCCCTTGGCAAGATAATGCCCGTGGGAACGATGATTGCCGAAAACATAGTCCCGATCCGTCAAGGCAGCGCAGACTCCCACGGCCACCGCCTCCTCGCCGCTATAGAGATGACAGGGGCAGTGAACCTCACCGGCGAGGATTGGTTCAACAAAGGCCTCTTCGCAGAGGCGAATGCGTAGCATCTGTCGATGAAAACTAACCAAAAGATCTCTTGGATAATTCAAGTTCCCGCTATGATCTCCTTTCACGATCCCCCTCTTATTTTCCGCACCGCCTGGCTTTCCGGCTGAATGATCGCCAGGATGGTAATAAAGATAATTTTCAGGTCCATCCAAAGTGACCGTTCCCTAACATACTTCATCTGTAATTTCAACTTCGTTGGTCGAATAAGTTCCATGTAAGTCTGTTCAGGATCTTCTGCCCCGGCCAGAATTGCTCCTTCGTCGGAGTTCCATATGGAAGCCCAGTCTGTAATCCCCGGCCGTATGCTTAAAATGATCTTTTCTTCCTCCGTGAAAAGATCCGTATATCGCTTCACTTCAGGACGCTGCCCAACGATACTCATGTCCCCTTTGAGGACGTTTAGCAACTGCGGCAGTTCATCGAGCTTATACCTGCGGAGAAATTTACCAACATAGGTAATACGCGTATCATCATCCGCCGTGGATAACACCCCCGTCTTTTCCGCATCAACCACCATGGTGCGAAATTTGAAAATTCGGAAGGGCTTCCCGTGAAGCCCAACCCGTACACCTCGATAGAATACCGGCCCTCCATCTTCACGCCGGACAAGCCATGCAATCCACAATAAAAACGGGCTTAAAAATACCAATCCGAGCGTCGCTGCCACAATATCAAAGAACCGCTTATTCATGCCGTTCTACACTCACATTTCGAGTGATGCGAGAAATTTCAATGATTCTCTGATTCTTTCAATTTGTTTCCGAATGTCTTTTTAAGATGGTCATCAAACTTCTTCGCTATGTTTTCCACTGAGAAATCCCGCTCAAACACCTGCCTCGCCCGCCTTCCCATTTCCCTCCTCCGCGGTTCCGAAGCATGGAACTCGCGAAGGATATTGCATAATTCACCAACGGAATCCGCATCATAAGTCATCCCGCAATCATTCTCGGCAAGGATTTGTTTTAGTTCTCCCTGTATACTTGAGATGACGGGCAAGCCGCCGGCGAAGTATTCGAAGGGTTTATTAGGAAGGGACATGCAGGTATTGGCCGCATAAGGAGCGAGCCCGGCAGCGGAGATTTCCATTAGGGCAGCGATTCTGGGAGCGTCCACCCATCCCGGGAAAAGGATTGAATCCACACCGGATGCCAATTTCCTGTAATTCTCCAGGCTGCTGCCATCGCCGCACAGCACAAACTGCATCTTAAATTCACTCGCTATAGATTTTGCCGCTTCAATGATTGTTTCCAGATTAAAAAAGCGGCCGATGGTACCGAAAAAACAGCAGA
>JALNVY010000209.1 GCA_023231165.1 Syntrophales bacterium
ATGGACCCTGTTTCCACACTTTACAGAGGATTATTTGTCCCTCTGGAGTGCCCCCATCCTTTGCCAATCAAGTATGTTTATGTTATCAAATAAGCTATTTACGGATCATTATAGCTCAGCAATTCGGCATGTATGTAGGCTTTTCGCTCAGCGATAGCCAGTTTTTGGAAGGCGATAAATCGGGGAATCCCTGATTGTTTATAAGGAATCAATTATGTATTCGGGAATCAATTGGCATCATCGAAATATCGATCAAGATACGTGACGAGCAGAATAATCCGGGGGAACAAGCAGAGGCTAAATGAAGAAGGTCATTCAGGTCTATAAACCTTTAACGAAAAAGTGCAGACGTAATCCGAAACTATCACGGGTGTTGATGCCCGAATAGTCCTCCCAGAATTCTAAAAGGAGAAAATACGGCAGGATGCCGGGACATCAACAACGGCGGTTGAGGAGAGGACAGAATTTATTTAGAAACGGGCCATAACAATAGAATGAAAGGAATAAAAATGGTTCACAATTCTGTAGATCAAGAGTGGCAGAAACTAAAGGTCCATATTGATCAAACGTTCGGAAGATATCTCAGGGACAGTCTGGACCTTATCGAGTACAAACCCCGATATGCAGTCCAGCTGCTGCCGACGTCAATGGATGCCCAGAAGGACCATCCATATGGTGAGTAAAGTAGAGATCAGAGTGGGCTATAGTATCTGCAGTTGCATAGACAGTTGGCAAGGCGTGCAGTTGAACGCCTCCGATCAGACCACATTGATTGACTATCTGGCCAAGACCTACGGTCAGTAGACAAGTGTAAACCATTGCACTGAGGTCTGAATGAGAAAAAGGATTATTCGCGTTGGTATCATTGTTATCGCGATAGGCGCGGCATTGTTTCTGCTGATTCAAATCATCCCGATTGGACCACAACGGACCAATCCGCCCGTCGTCGCCGAACCCAAGTGGGATAGTCTTCAAACACGCGTATTGGCAAAGCGCGCCTGCTTCGATTGCCACAGCAACGAAATCAAGTGGCCCTGGTACAGCCGCATCGCGCCGGTTTCCTGGCTGCTGGCGAACGACGTACTGGAGGGGCGTGCCGCGTTCAATTTTTCAGATTGGCATGCCGGCGATATGAACAGTGCTACGATGGCGGCACAAATCAACAGTGGCAAAATGCCTCTGCCACAGTACCTGTTGATTCATCCAAACGCGCGGTTTACGAATGCGCAAAAGCAGCAATTGATCGCTGGATTGACTGCCACGTTAGCATCGGAGACGGTGAGACCGCCTTCGACCGCACCAGTGACTGATGGTGCATCGCTCCTGGAAGCGCGTTGTACTGTTTGCCACAGTATAGACCGTGTTAGGAAAGCAAAAAAGACGCGCGATCAATGGGTGCAGAACATCAAACGCATGGTCAGCAAAGGCGCGCAGTTGAACGCGGCGGAACAGTCCATGGCGATTGACTATCTGAGCAAAACGTATGGACTGTAAAAAGTGTTGATCGGGGTTGTCAAGAAGAACGCGATCATGATGTTCGATTTCGCACTGGAGGCGGAAAGAAAAGAAAATGAGAAACCGGAGTGGTCTGCCGATTGGATATTACGCATCCGGAACGAATCCTAAAAACCTCCATGAGGTGATGGCGGTGCTGATGGAGATGCGAAGCCGACTTCATCGTCCGCAATTTACGGCTTTTCTGAAAAACCGTTGTCTCCATGGAACACCAAGAAAAAGAAGACAAAGGGCAACTGTAACTGATAATATTTTAGGCAAAGATGCCCCGGCTCCTGCCGGGGGAGTTTCACTATTAAATAATAGATAGTTATACACGATTAGACGTGTGCGATAGTTGAGGAAAGACCTATGACAAGAATAATCGGAGATCCCAGTTGACACATCGAAGAAAAGACCCGTGACACGATGCTGTCACGCTTGACATAGCTGCACTTGAATCGTAAAATAAAAGAAAAAGGGGGGAAGTCCATGCAAGTATCACGACGGCAGTTTTTTAAAATTTGCGGTATCGGGTTGGGCGGGTCTTCCCTGGCCATGATGGGATTTTCTCCTGCTCCCGTCTTGGCGGAGGTACGCGAATTCAAGCTGTTGCGGGCCACCGAAGTGCGCAACACCTGCACGTACTGTTCGGTGTCCTGCGGTCTTTTGATGTACTCCCTGGGAGACAACGCCAAAAATTCCAAGGCCTCGATTATCCATATCGAAGGCGATCCTGATCATCCGGTAAACCGGGGCACGCTTTGTCCGAAAGGCGCGGCGCTGCTCGATTTCATCCATAGCCCGAACCGGCTGAAATACCCAGAAGTACGGGAGCCCGGTGCCAAGGAGTGGAAGCGTATTTCCTGGGACGAAGCCGTTGACCGCATAGCCCGGCTGATGAAGGCCGACCGGGACGCCAATTTCATCTCTAAAAACGCCGCCGGCGCCACTGTCAACCGCTGGCTCACGACGGGATTCCTGGCGGCATCGGCATCGAGCAATGAATCCGGCTACCTGACCCATAAGGTCGTTCGATCCCTGGGCATCCTGGCCTTCGACAATCAGGCCAGGGTCTGACATGGTCCAACGGTGGCCAGTCTGGCCGCCACATTCGGCCGCGGTGCGATGACCAACCATTGGGTGGACATCAAGAACGCCGACCTGGTTCTGATCATGGGCGGCAATGCCGCCGAAGCACACCCCTGCGGGTTCAAGTGGGTGATCGAAGCCAAAAAGCACAACAAGGCGAAGCTGATCGTCGTCGATCCGCGCTTCACGCGCTCCGCTTCCATGGCGGACTATTATGCACCTCTCCGTACCGGCACCGACATCGCCTTTCTGGGCGGCGTGATCAACTACCTCCTGAGCAACGACAAAATTCAGCATGATTACGTCAAGGCCTATACGGATTTTACCTTCCTCGTCAACGAGGGGTTCGACTTCGATAACGGTCTCTACTCGGGCTACAATGCGGAAGCGCATACCTATGACCGATCTTCCTGGAACTACCAGCTCGGAGCGGACGGCTACGTCAAGACCGACCCGTCCCTCCAGAATCCACGCTGCGTCTACCAGCTTCTGAAGAAGCACTATAGCCGCTACACGCCGGAAATGGTGGAGAAGATCTGCGGCACCCCCAAGGAGCAGTTTCTCAAGGTCGCCGAAATGATCTCTTCGACGGCCACCGTCGACCGGTCGATGACCATCCTATACGCCCTCGGCTGGACACAGCACTCCCTGGGAACGCAGATTATCCGCACCGGAGCCATGGTTCAGCTCCTCCTCGGCAACATCGGCGTTAGCGGTGGCGGGATGAATGCGCTCAGGGGCCACTCAAATATCCAGGGCCTCACGGACCTGGGGCTGCTCTCCAATGCCTTGCCCGGCTACATGAACCTCCCCGGTGACAAGGAGACGGATTACAATGCCTACATCAAGAAGCAGGCCCCGAAGCCCCTGCGTCCCAACCAGCTTTCCTACTGGCAGAATTTCGAGAAGTTTTACGTCAGCCTGATGAAGGCGTGGTTCGGCGACGCCGCGACCAAGGACAACAACTGGTGCTTCGACTGGCTGCCCAAGGTGGACAAGCTTCACGACGCGCTCCAGGTATACGAGGACATGTACCAAGGCCGGATGAACGGCTATTTCTGCCAGGGATTCAACGCGATTGCGGCCTTCCCCAACAAGGCCAAACTGATCGCGGCCTTCTCAAAGTTGAAATTTCTCGTCGTCATGGATCCCCTGTCCACCGAGACCTCCGAGTTCTGGCGTAATTACGGCCCGTACAACGATGTCGATCCCGCCAAGATTCAGACTACGGTCTTCAACCTCCCCGTCGCCTGCTTTGCCGAGGAGGACGGCGCCCTGGTCAATTCGGGGCGGTGGCTCCAGTGGCATTGGCCGGGGGCAGCTCCTCCCGGCGAGGCCATTGTTTCGACGACGATCATGGCCCGCATCTTCATCCGCCTGCGGGAGCTGTACAAAACCGAGGTAGGAGCATTTCCTGATCCGATCCTCAATCTTGCCTGGCCCTATCGCAACGCCAACGATCCCTCCTCCGAGGAACTGGCCAGGGAGTATTCGGGCAAGGCACTGATCGATCTTACGGACCCCAAGGATGCGACGAAGATCATCCGAAAAGCGGGCGAGCAACTGGACGGCTTCGCCCAGCTTAGGGACGACGGCACGACGGCCTGCGGCTGCTGGCTCTTCTCCGGCTCCTGGACCCAGGCTGGAAACCAGATGGCCCGTCGCGACAACTCCGATCCCTTCGGGAACGGTCAGACCGTCAA
>JALNVY010000210.1 GCA_023231165.1 Syntrophales bacterium
CCCGCCCGATGTTCTCGGGTAGGTTGCTTGAGGCAGCAGGCAACTGCTGTCCCAGAGGAATGATCATCGCCGCCCTGCGGGGTAACCTGGGGGCGGAACAGAACTCGGCTTACGATCTACTCAAGCATCTCTTTACACAGAAAAAGGGCGGTTCTTAGAACCGCCCTTTTTCTGTGCGCCGTGCGCCATAAGATTATGAAACTTATATGCCCAGAGACCTCTCTGTTTCCTTGATGTCGATCGTGGTCTTGATGACCGTATCGGAGTTCAGGGAGATACTGCTTATCCCGCATTCAACAAGGAACCGGGCAAATTCGGGATAATCGCTCGGAGCTTGTCCGCAGATGCCGATCTTTTTCCCCATCTTGTTGGCCTTTGTAATGGCGATCCGGATCAGATCCATTACGGCGTTATTGCGTTCGTCAAAAATGTGTGAAACAAGGAAAGAATCTCTGTCCAGACCAAGTGTGAGCTGGGTCAGGTCGTTCGAGCCGATGGAGAAGCCGTCAAATATCTCGCCGAATTCTTCGATCATGATGACATTGCTGGGAATCTCGACCATCATGTAAATCTGCAGGCCGTTTTCACCCTGGACAAGGCCCTTGTCAGCCATGCCTTCTATGACCTTTTTGCCTTCCTCAACGGTTCGGCAGAAGGGAATCATAAGTACGGCATTGGTGAGGCCCATGTCATTTCTTACTTTTTTCATGGCCTCGCATTCCAGGGCAAAGGCATCGCGGTACCTTTCATCGTAGTACCGGGAGGCCCCCCGGAACCCGATCATCGGGTTTTCCTCGTCCATTTCAAAGTACTGGCCCCCGATAAGGTTTTTGTATTCATTACTCTTGAAGTCGCTCATGCGGACGATGACGTCGTTCGGATAGAAGGCGGCCGTGATCTTGGCGACGCCCTGGGCCAGTTTGTCAACAAAGAAATCGGACTTATTCTTATATCCATAGGTTAAGGATTCAATCTTTTCCCGTAGGGCTGGATCGGCAACCTTGTCAAACTGGATCAGGGCCATGGGATGGATGCTGATGAACTGGTTGATGATAAACTCCAGCCTTGCCAGACCGACGCCGTCATTAGGAATGGCGGCCAGATTGAAGGCATTTTCCGGGTTACCCACATTCATCATAATCTTGGTTTTCGGGCGTTCGAGGTTCTTGGCATCTACCCGTTGAACTTCGAATTTCAGTATCCCCTCATAGATATTACCAACTTCACCTTCAGCACAGGATACAGTTGCCTCCTTGACACCTTGGAGGGCTTTGGTGCCGTTCTCCGTACCGACGATGCAGGGAACCCCGAGTTCACGGCTGACGATAGCAGCATGACAGGTCCTGCCGCCTCTGTTTGTGACAATCGCCGCGGCGATTTTCATGACCGGTTCCCAATCCGGATCGGTCATATCTGTAACAAGGACCTCCCCTTTCTTGAAGGTCATGATCTGGTCTACTGATTCGATGATATGTACTGGTCCCGCACCTATCTTCGAACCTACTGCCGTTCCCTGTACCAGCGGGGTTTTATGTTCCATAAGGATATAGCTTTCCAGAACGTTGGCATCCTTCTGGGACTGGACTGTTTCCGGTCGGGCCTGGAGAATGAAGAGTTCACCCGTCCGTCCATCTTTCCCCCACTCAATATCCATGGGCTTAAAATAGCCGGCCTCCTGTGAGTAGTGGTCCTCGATAATCGTTGTCCATCGAGCCAACTGTAGAATCTCATCTTCGTTCAGACAAAACTTGCGTCGTTGTTCGATGGGCACGGACACTGTCTCCGTAGCCTCTCCTCCCTTACTGCCGGCGTATACCATCTTGAGCTCTTTCGTGCCCAGCTTTTTTTGGACAATGGGACGGTGACCCTGTTTCAAGGTGGGCTTGAATACGAAGAATTCATCAGGGTTCACGGTACCTTGTACCACTGTCTCTCCCAGGCCGTAAGCGGCGGTGATGAGGATGGCCTCCTTGAAGCCCGACTCCGTATCTATTGAGAAAATGACACCCGATGATGCGAGATCGGACCGGACCATTTTCTGCACGCCGATGGAAAGGGCAATGGACATATGATCGAATCCCTTGTCAAAACGGTAGGAGATAGCCCGGTCTGTGAAGAGGGAAGCAAAACAATGCTTACAGGCTTCAAGGAGAGCAGCTTCCCCGGTGATATTGAGATAGGTTTCCTGCTGGCCGGCAAAACTCGCATCGGGAAGGTCTTCCGCAGTGGCCGAACTCCTCACGGCCACGTCGGTATTTTCCCCATATTCGTCGCATAGCTTCTTGTAGGCTCCGACAATAGCCGCTTTCAAGTCATTCGGGAAGGGGGCGTTGTAAATGAGGTCGCGGACTTTTCGGCCCCTGTCCTTAAGATTTTGGAGATCGTGAGTATCCAGATCAGATAAGACCGCCTTGATCTGATCACGAATTCCCGCGGACTCGAGAAGATAGCGATAGGCATAGGCGGTAATGGCATATCCATCGGGGATGCTCACACCTTTGGGGATCAATTCTCTGCGCATTTCCCCAAGGGAGGCATTTTTCCCTCCTACCTGCGGGATATCAGCGAGTTGCAGTTCGTCGAACCAAAGGACTAACTTGTTGTCATTCATGGGATTCCTCCTGTGGGTAGTTGTTTTGTGGAAGGATCATAGCGTCGGTCTGACTATCAGTTATAAAATGCGAAGTCAAATAGAAAGATTCGAGGTGAGCCATTATGAGGGAAAAAAGAGGCCGGATTAAATCCGGCCTCTTCATACTTCAAGGGTTATTTATCTTCTTCCTCGTCATCGTAGAAAGGACCTTCTCCCTGGGCGTCGGGTGGAACCTCGGCCGCTATGGATCGAGAGATACCCTTTGATAAAAGGGCAGCAATCCCGAAGAGGATGATAATGGAAATTACCAGGATCAGGATGATCGTTGTCGACCATGCTTTCGCTTCCTTATCAATATTCTGTGTTGCCTTGGCGGCAATTTCACCGAATTTTTCAACATCCACACCCATACCGATCCAACCGAATCCAGCCGGTGCAGGAGAATCCTGAGTGTAGAATTTAATGGGGGCATAAGCCACGAACTTCGTGTGCCCACCGAACTTGTACGTCTTGATGCCGGATTTTCCTGCTGCTGCATCCTTGGCGATCAGGGGCAGATTGGGATCAACAAAACCCATGAGGTTCAGGTTCAGTACCTCTTCGCCCTTCTTTGTCAACTCTGCAGAAGTCTGCTCCGTGAGCGGTTGCACCGGTCGGCCATCGGGATAAAGCCCCTCGATATGATAGTCTACGGGATGGGAAATCATGAGCCCCCGGTTATCAACCATGTAGGCGTAGTTTCCCGTGGTTGCATCCGCTTCGAACACCGGCGCCGACTGGGTCGGAATCACGTGGTCCGTATATGCGCCGAGATGACGGTAGTCAAGGGCCAGTTGCACGATACCCTGAAGACCTTCTTTGCCATACAGGGGGGTGGCGAAACGAATAACACCGGAGAAACGTTTCCCCTTCTCAAAGTCTGCACGGTTGACATACCAGCCTGTTACCGGGGAGACGTATACATCGCCCTTGTTAAAGGCTTTCGCAGATGCAAAGTATGTTTCTGATTTGTATGTTGTATTTGCCGGAATACTCACATTGGTGAGTTTTGCTTTGGAGGCTATCTCTCCATTAGTGATCTTGATCACCTCATTGCCATTCTTGTCAATGAACGTCATTTCCGTATAAATGGGGGCGGAGACCTGTTTCAGCTTGTCTCCTTCCTTAATCCAGATATTCCTGCGATTTTCATTGACAAACTGTTTGTATGCAGATTCAGTGGCCGGGATAATCGTGGCAACGAGCACATCCTTCTTACGTTCCGTAAGGAAGTTTGTGACCTCATCTGCAATGTTTATGGCACGTATCTTGATTTCTTCCTGAGATTTCTGGTCGAGAACGTTCACAGCCCGCTCTTTTACTGTAACCCCTAATTTGAAAATCCCATTGGCGATGAGAATCGCCATCAGTGATAAGGGGATTACGATAAGCAGGAAGAATACCCTCGCGACAGTGAAAAACTGCTTATCTTGTTTCTTCTCTGACATTCTATTTCCCCCTAACTGTAGTTCAATTTGAAGTTAATTTCATTTGTCGGATTAACCCAAAAAGTACTTTACGTAGGGGTTGGCATAGAGAAGAACCAGCGCAACAACCAGCGCATAAATACAAACGGATTCCGCCATGGCCATACCGACGAGCATAACGGTCATGATCTTTCCCTGAACCCCGGGGTTTCTTCCGACGGCCTGACA
>JALNVY010000211.1 GCA_023231165.1 Syntrophales bacterium
CGGCTCCTGCCCCAGGCGCTGGCTGGGCAAATACGCTCACGGGAAACACCGTCGCAAACAAGAAGATGATGCTTACTAATAGTGCTAACTTCCTTGCTTTTCTCATGAGTTCCTCCTTTCTTTTCCTACTGCAATTCGCAATGCCGTCATTGCGAAATAGGTTTAGAGAATCTTCTACAATAATAACTTTGTCAAGAACAATTTAATATCTCTTTAAAACAGCTTGATTACAACCCCGGCAACAACGGCCGTATTCATGAGAATCTGCGTGATGTCACGGATTTCCCGAAGCCAGGCGATACCTTCCAGCTTTTCCGGTACCACTATGGTATCGCCCGGTTCGATGGCCGGGATATCCTGGCCAAAGGCGCTCATTTCCCACCGGTCGCTCTTGTCGTTCCAGCTAAACGCACCCTTATACAGTTTGCGGGCGCTTCCGTCTGTTTTTAACACAAAGGTTTCTGACTCGTAAGAATAATTCGAGTAGCCACCAGACATACTTATGTAGTCTTTGTAATCGAACTTATCCAGGAATATATAGCTTCCCTGAGACATGACAGCGCCCAGAACATTCACAACGCTGCTTCTGGGGGGAATATAGAGAGTGTCGCCATCGTCCAACTCGATGTCGTATTCACTGCCCTTGAGAAGCCGTTGATTTGCCAGACGGATCGTCATACGCCCTGTAGCCTTAAGTTGTTTCATTGTTTCAATGAGTTTTTTCTTCTGGACAATTTCGGCCTGTTTGGCAGCTACCTCTTCCGCCGACAGCGACGTCGATACCCGCAAGGCACTTTGAGCCAGCAGTTCTCGCTCCAAACGCTTGGCCGTCTCAGTCAGCCCCTCTTGCTGCATGACCCTGACACTTTCCCGCTTGAAAACGACGCCGCGCAGGTACGCCTCTGACGTGTACCCGCCGACCCGCTCGATCAGTGATGATATTTTCTCATCCTTGCGGACGGCGTATCTACCCGGAAATTTAACCTCGCCGCTAACGGTTACGAATTCCTCCCGGCGCCAGTCGGTAATGCCCTTGATCATGATCCGATCGTAGGGTTTTAATTTCAGATTATCTGCGGGATCACCCGCCAGTGCTTTCCGCAGATTGAAATTTTTAATAAGATATTTTGCTATCTTGCCATTTTCTACCACCTGACAAACAATCTCCGCTTCATCGAGGTAAGCCGATTCCCGAACATTACCCGCCCGGAATACAAGTTCTTTCACGGTTAAATCTTCTGTGTAAGGGTATATCCCCGGTTTAAGAACCTCTCCATCGATGGATACTGATTTTTTATATTGCTCCTCCCACACGGAATGAATGACGATCTGGTCTTCATCCTGGAGCAGAATATTTTCCTGGGAATCGCCGCTGGCGGCCTTGCCCACATCGAAGTAAATAGTCTGATACTCCCGTTTGTCGCTGGTCCTTATGATTTCTCCCTTTTTGAGGGAGGCATCTTTAGTCAAATCACCGGCCGCCAGAATTGCATCCTTGATCCGGCAATTGTCGGCAAGATCAAACTGCCCCCCCTTGCGAACCTCCCCGGAAATCGTAAAGGACGGCTTATCCTTGAAAAACCATTTACTGAAGATAAAGACCCGGTCCTGGGGTTGGAGGGCAATATTGTTCGCCTGGTCCCCATGAAACAGCATCTTCCCCAGGTTGAATGGAAGCAGGGAGGTTTCCGAAGACGGGGGCTTCATCCTTACAACCAAGGCATAGTCAAAATAGGTTTCCGGGAGATAATCTTCCGGTTTTCCTAAAAGATCCTTGATGGTCATCCCCGTCCTGAATTCATATTTCCCTGGCCGCTTGATGTTGCCGTTGAGGTACACAACATTGACGTTGACGTCAACGATAGAAAAGACCTTAACCAAATCTGCATCCTGAATTTTAACATGGATTGCTTTTTCGAGGTTTTTATCATTAATATCGACAATTACTTGTTTCTCCCCCCGGATAATTCGCTCAACCTGGATCTGCTGGGTATAGGCGGTGGGAATAATGCCGCCCGCATAATCGATGAGATGTTCTAGGTCATGGTAATCTTTTAACTCATAAATGGCGGGGCGTTTGATGTTCCCCGCAATGCCGACAAGCGCTCCCGTTACCGGTACGAAGACAATATCCCCGGCCTGCAATACCATATCATGGGACTTGTCGCCTTTCATAAGGAGATCATAGAGGTCAAAGGTTGTGAGCAGCTTGTCCTTTCGCTTCAATTGAATCCGCCGCATGGTACCTATATCAGATGGCCCGCCGGCCGCGAGTAGGGCATCGGTAATGGTGGCAAAGGACCCGATAGTATAAGCCCCGGGTCTCCGCACATCTCCCAGGACAAATATGGAGATCGTTTTCAGAGCGCCCATGGAGATGTCGATGTTCGTCCCCACAATCTGTTCCGCCTGCTTGACAAGATACTTGGACATGTCCTCAAAGGTCATCCCCGCGACAAACATGGGCCCCATCTGGGGAACGGTGATCTTCCCATTCCGATCCACAGTCAGGTTATACTGGGCATTTAAACGTCCCCAAAGAAGGATCTTCACCTCGTCCCCAGGTCCGACGACATACTTGAGAGGCACCGGAATATCCTTCTGGTCCGTTACCACCCGGACGGCAGCGTCCCGGAAAAAGTCTGTACCGAAAAGGCTTAACTTAAGTGAAATGCCCTGATATTTTCCGATTGTCCGAGAGCGCTCGAACAGTGAATCATCCCGCGTTTCACCTCCAATCACCGTTTTCTCACCCCAGGGGGTTTCTTTCTTCTCGATCTTCTTGTCGCCCTTTTCACTCTCTTTCTTTTCAGCTTCTTTTTCCGGAGCTTTTTCATTTTGCTCCAAGAGCTGCTTGCCCTTCACCACATCATCCGGGGAAACACCCTTGAACTCGGGTCGACCTTTCAGCGCCTCGACAGCCTGGGGTGTGAGTTGCCCGCCTGTTTTTCCCAATTCCTGCTGAATTACCTGCTGCTGGATCGGCGAAAGCTTCTGCAAGGCATCTGCCTGCTGGGGGGTCATCTGACGGCTGCTGCTTGGGGATTGTGCGTCCTGTTGACCGGCAATGGGTACAGCCTGGACCGTCAGATTAGGCGTAGCTTCCGGCGCTCTCATCTGCGCCCGGACAGAACTGTTAAACATCAAAACGATGCTAACCAACATCAATAATGGGAATAAATACTTTTTCTTTACAATTTTCATATATTCCTCAATAATTTAAATATTATACCTATTCCCACCCCGACCCTGCCCTTGAAGAGGAGGAGGTCATGGTCCCGTCCCCTCCATTAATATCGGGACGGTGCCCATCTTAATTTTACCGTTTGCCAAATAACCACGACAGTTTCCCGATGCTTATGTTTATGTTCTGTTTTTCCAGATATTCCAGGAAAAACGCCACAAAGATACCCATAAACAGGGCTACTACGAAAGAGATCATAACCATTTGCGAACGCTTGGGCTTAAATTTCTTGTCAGGCGCCAGTGGTGGGTCAATAATTTTGAAAGCAAAATTTTCCTTGACCTCCGCCATCATGGCCGTTTCAATCTGCTGTGCGATGAGGTTGTAGTTCTTCTGTTTGATAAAGGGATCATTTGTCGTAGCCAGTTGCTCTTCAAGATACTTGCGGTTTGTATTGGCCACCCGCTTGGCCTCGCTGCTCATATAATTCGTGAGGGAAAGCAGGAAATAGTCCGCCAGCTTTGCGGCCATGTCGGGGTCGTGAAAATCTACGGTGAGAATAATGGTTCCTTCCTTCATGTTGTTTTTGACGATCACGATGTCATCGAGCTTGCGCAGGGCATCCCAGGTATCGGGAATGCCCGGGTCCTTCTTTCGCGCACCGGCTGGTGGCGTCGGTGACAGAGACCGGGCAATTAGAGAAACATAGTGAAGCGGATTTAGGCTAAAACCGTTGCCCTTTTTCCATGTCCGTTTTTTTTCGTCCCATTGTTCATAAAACAGAACCGGCATGAGGTTGTACTGCTGGATCATCTTTTCCTGAACAATATTCGATTTCAGAAGGGCCATAATTTCAGACATGGAACTTGATCCGGGCGAGGAAATACCCAAGGCCGCCAGTCCCCCAATTTGCTGGGTCAGCATTGACATGCCGCCGCCTTCTTTAGCCGTAACAGGCATGATCACTGTCTCCGCCCGGTATATGTTCGTCATGAACAACGAGACGACCACCGTGAGCAGCACCGTCGCCGCCACGATATATCCGATCAGCTTCCGGCGCTTCCAGATCACCCGCCAGTAATCGAGCAGGTTGATCTCATCC
>JALNVY010000212.1 GCA_023231165.1 Syntrophales bacterium
GGCTACAAAGTCAAAGAAGTGATCAACAGGCCTATCCAGGATTTAAATATCCTGACTTCAGAATCCCTTACGAGAGCGGTTTCTGATGTAATACAAGTCCTTTCAGGTGTGGAGGTCACGGGCGCGGTTTATGAATTTATTGCGAAGGATGGGACAAGAAAGATCGGGGAAGTAACCGGTACGCCAATTATTCGGGAGGGTAGAATTCTCGGTGTAACAGCTATTGTAAGGGACGTCACTGAGCGTAAACGGATAGAGGAGGAACTGAAGAGCAGTGAAACAAGATACCGAGAACTCAGTATTATCGATGACCTCACCCAGCTTTACAATTCCAGGCATTTTTATCGCCAGCTAAAAATGGAGATCGATCGCGTAACCCGCTATGAGGAACAGCCCATGACGCTTCTCCTTCTCGATCTTGACGATTTCAAGCAGTTTAACGACGCTTACGGTCATGTCGAGGGAGACCAGGTCCTATCACAACTCGGTCAGGTGGTAAAAAGATGCCTACGCCAGACAGATTCCGCATATCGTTATGGCGGGGAAGAATTTACAATCCTCCTGCCCATGACAACAAGCAAGGATGCCGCCGTTACAGCGGAAAGAATCAGAACAGAATTCAAGAAGGAAACTTTCTCACCGACACCGGGTAAAGACGTCCATGTGACGGTGAGCATCGGGCTTGGGCAGTACAAGCCACAGGAAGACATGAAGGCCTTCGTGCACCGGGTTGACCAGCTTATGTACCAGGCGAAGAAGAACGGGAAAGACATGATTTATAGTGAGCTATAGACTCAAAAACAATTCAAAGGGTAATCCTCACTTCAATTCCAAATCGAAAGTTACGGACTCGTAGAAAGACTACGCCATTTTATGGAGAAATCCGCGAAAATACGGGCATGATGGAATCGGAGGGCAGAACGATTGAAGTTATGGCTACTTGACGCCGATATCCTGATCGATTTTCTGTCCCTCGTTTCAATAAGGGTTAGATCTATTATATAGATGCCGGATAAAGCTTCGATCATTCTTGACACTATACGACAATCTTTGTAACAGCACATTTTATAAAAAACAGGAGCTCTCCGTGACTGACTATCCGCAATTAGTATTAAAGGCGGGCCGTGAAAGGTCCCTCGTCGGGGGCCACCCCTGGCTTTTTTCCGGGGCCGTGGCGAAAATAAAGGGCCATCCCGAGCCAGGAGAGATCGTGCTGGCGACAACGGCAGATGGACAACCCCTGGCCCTTGGCTTCTACAATAACCAATCCGACATTGCCTTCCGGATGCTGACCATGGATGTCGCCGCGCCGGTCGATCAGGAATTTTGGCAACGTCAGCTCCGGGACGCAGCAGCCCTGAGAAAAAGAATTCTGGCGTCAGATACGACGGCCTTTAGGCTGGTCAACGCCGAAGGAGACGGCATGCCCGGCCTGGTGGTGGACCGCTATGGAGATTATCTGGTCATGGTTGTCAGTACCGCTGGTATGGAAAGGCGCCGGGAAGCAGTAATTGAAGCCCTGGTTAGGGAATATCGGCCCCTTGGCATTTTGGAGCGAAGCGATGGTCCGGCGCGGCGACTGGAAGGCCTTACGGATCGCACTGGCTGGGTTTGGGGAGAGGGGGCTACGGAGTGCATTTCTATCCGGGAAAATGGCCTCGCTTTCGAGGTGGACATCCTTAGCGGCCAGAAAACGGGCTTCTTTATCGATCAAAGGGACAATCGCAGTCAGATCGGATCGCTCAGCAATGGGTTATCGGTCCTGAACTGTTTTTCCTACACCGGGGCCTTTTCAGTTTATGCCGCCCGAGGCGGGGCGAAACGGGTGGTCTCGGTCGATTCTTCGGAGCCGGCAAACGTTGCGGCGCGGTGTCATCTGGAGAAGAACGGTTTTTCAGCGGAGGCCCATCCGGTCCTGCGAGGGGATGTCTTCCAGTATCTGCGGAAAACGGAAGAGTCCTTCGATCTGATTATCTTGGACCCCCCCGCCTTTGCGAAAAGCCGCCGGGAGGTTCAGCACGCCGCCAGGGGGTACAAGGACATAAACCTTCAGGCTTTCCGGCGCCTGGAGGCCGGAGGAATATTAGCGACCTTTTCCTGTTCCAACGCCATCGATGAAGCCCTTTTTGAAAAGATCGTCCTCGGCGCCGCCCGGGATGCTGGCAAGACCTTACGGTTGTTGAAGAAGCTTGCTGCTGCCCCGGATCACCCGACGAGCCTTGCCCACAACGAAGGGCGCTACCTGAAGGGCCTGCTGGTGAGCGCATTGCCATGAGGGGGCGAAGAACCTTTCAACTCATTGTCCTGGGTCTCGTCTGTCTTTTTCTGGGAGTGGGATGCTCGGGCCGGAAGACCTACGCCCCCCCGTACAAGGCCAAGACGGTGCCGGTCAAGAAAGCGCGGCAGGCAAACGTTAAAAAAGCACTGCCCCGGATGGGCTATACCATCCAAGCGGGAGCCTTTTCCCAGCCGGAAAACGCCGCCCGCTTCACCGAAATCCTGAAAGACAAAGGTCTGGACGCCACCTATTTCGCTGCCAAAACAGGCCTCTATAAGGTTCGAATCGGGAATTTTGCCGCCCGGGAAAGCGCCCTCAATCAGGCGGAAGCCCTGAAGATATTGGGGCTTATTGAGGAATATTATATAGTCGCCCCGGAGGAGTACGCGGTTTCCAAAGTTGAGACGCTGGGGGATGGTTACCTCCGCAATGAGATTATCAAAGCCGCTCAGAGCTTCCTCGGCGTCCCCTATCTGTGGGGGGGAGCCTCTCCGGAGGTGGGTTTCGATTGCAGCGGACTGACCATGACGGTCTATCAGCTTAGCGGCATCGATCTGCCCCGGACATCGGGAGAGCAATTCAGAACGGGAGATGATGTGGATAAAGATGATCTGCTCAAGGGGGATCTCATCTTTTTTGCTACGGCGAAGGGAAGTAAGGTTTCCCATGTCGGTGTCTATATCGGCGACGGCCGTTTTATCCACGCGCCGGGAAAGGGCAAAAAGATCTGTATCGATTCTCTGTCTAATGCCTATTATCATAAACGCTATCTGGGAGGGCGTACTTATATTTGATAAGCTCGCAAAAAGTTGACCGGTAACAGCCGCCACAAAAGATTTGACATAAAAGGCAATTTCCATCATACCGATACGGCTTTCAAATCTGTTCCGTTATGATGTGTATCAGAGGAGGTGTGATTGATGCTGGAACTTAAGGATCTTTATTTTTCCGTGTCCGGCCGGAATATCATCGACGGGATGAACTATACCTTCGAAAAAGGTAAATTCTACAGTATCACCGGCCCGAACGGAAGCGGCAAGACGACCCTGGCCAAACTCATCATGGGTATCAACCCGGTAAGTTCCGGCTCGATCAGTTTCGAGGGGAAAGAGATTTCCTCCTTATCCATCACGGAGCGGGCGAGGGAAGGAATTGCCTATAGCTTTCAACAGCCTGCCCGTTTTAAAGGCATCACCTTCCGGGACCTCCTCGCCATGGCGGCAGGAACGGACGACGAGACGCTGCTTTTGGCACTGCTACGCCGGGTCGGTATCTGTTCCCTCTCCTTCCTCGACAACCCCGTGGATGCAAAACTCTCCGGGGGAGAAATCAAGAAAATCGAATTAGCCACAACTATCGCCAGGAACCCCAAACTAGCCATCTATGATGAACCGGATACGGGCATCGATCTGTGGACGATCCAGCCGATGGTCCGGCTCCTCAAACGGGAACAGAAAGAGCACGGAACAACGACTGTTGTCGTCAGCCACAACCGGGCCTTCTTGGAAGCGGCGGACATTGTCCTCATGATCAGCGAGGGCAAACTTGTTTACAGAGGGGACCTGAAGGGCGCCCTCCCCATACTGAATGACCTGAGTGTGTGCAATTACCGGAAGTGTGTAGGTGACAAAGATGTTGGATGCTATCGATAAGGATCTGTTGAAGAGGGTTGCGGATCTCGAAGGCCTGCCCAAAGGGGCCTTCAATATCCGGAAAAACGGCAAGCTCCTGAAACGGGAAGTTTCGGCCAATATCAACATCGAGTCGAACGCCGACGGTTCGGGGATCATCGTTACCATCAAGCCGGGAACCATCAACGAATCCGTCCATATCCCTGTTATCCTCAGCCAGGCGGGCCTCTACGACGTCGTTTATAACAATTTCATCATCGGGGAAGGGGCCGATGTGACCATTATTGCCGGTTGCGGAATCCATTGCGGTAGTCTGGAACCAGAGGGCCACGCGGGAATCCACGAGTTTCGGGTCGGCAAAGGGGCGAA
>JALNVY010000213.1 GCA_023231165.1 Syntrophales bacterium
GCCGCTGATCAGAATCCAGTGCTATGAAGGGCTCGATGAATCAAAGGCGTTATACGAATGGAAATACGGAAAGCAGCTCCTTTACACCCAGCTTCTGAAAGACAAGCTCGACACGATCATGAATGCGCAGGACAAGCTTGCCGATTCAATCGAAAAGCTCCATCAATATGACGACATCTTCTTCTCCGCTCATTTTCTCGAACCCCGTCCGCTCCTCAAGGCTTTGGAACAACCGGAGGGGGTGGTGCTTCTTATTGACGAGATAGACAAGGCCGATGAGGAGTTTGAGGCTTTCCTGCTGGAGGTGCTGTCTGATTTTCAGGTCTCGATTCCGGAAATCGGCACAATTAAAGCCGTACGCAAACCGCTGGTTTTTCTCACCAGCAACAACGCCAGGGAACTGAGCGAGGCGCTGAAAAGACGCTGCCTCCATCTCTATATCCCGTACCCGAGCGCCGCGCTGGAAAGGGAGGTTATAAAGACCCGCCTTCCCCAGGTCGGAGAAAAGTTGCGAAAACAGTTGGTCGCTTTTATTCAGGCTGTCCGCACGCTCGATATCAGAAAACCCCCCTCCATCAGCGAAACCATCGACTGGGCGAGGGTATTGCTGCTGATGCATGCGGAGATCCTGAACAGAGAGCTTGTCGGCAAAACCCTGAATGTAATCTTAAAACATGAGGAAGATATTAGGGTGGCCGAGCAGAAACTTGTCAGCCTCACTGCGGAGGCCCTAAAGGCAGATGACGGCATGACAGGAGAATGATTTGGAAGGCGTTTTGGGAGATTTCATAACCGTCTTGCGCAAGGCGGGTGTGAGGGCATCGATATCCGAAAGTCTCGATGCGGTGAATGCCGCACAGATAATGGGCTATGAAAATCGCCGCCTGTTTAAAGAGGCTTTGTCTGCAACGCTTGCCAAGAGCCATGCCGAAAAAAACATTTTCGATTCCTCTTTCGACAGTTTTTTTTCTTTCAACTTTTTCCAAACCCCGAAAAAGTCAAAAACCCTCAATCCGGAGGCTTACCCGGAAGCTCTGAAAGACCAGCTTTCCGCCCTTGTCTTAAAGGACGATAAGGGGCAGCTTTCCGCGTTAATGACGGAAGCCGGCCGGATGGCAAACGTTTCCTCTATGAAAAATCCCATGCAAAAAAGCCTCTTCACCATGAAAATCCTGAATCAAATGGGGATGCCGGGCATGGAGGCAATGGTTGCGCAGATAAAAAACTCCACCGGTTCCGGTCTTTCCCAGCAGACGGCGGAGTTGCTGGAAAAGGGCCGTGATGATCTGGTGCAAACCGTAAAAGAGTATGTGGAGCGGCAGCTTCAACTGAACGCCGACGGCGTGGATTCCAAGGACCAGTTTCTGAAAACGACGCCCCTGTCCCAAATCGAGTTGCGCCATTTTCACAGGATGGACGGGTTGATCCAGAAACTCGTCAGGCAGCTTGAAGACAGGCATTCCAGAAGACTGAAAACGGCAAATCGCGGCAAACTGGACTACAAAAAAACTCTGCGGCAAAGTGTTTCCTACGGGGGGTTTCTATTCACCCCGCTGTGGAAAAAGAAAAAAGAGAACCGCCCCGATGTAATCGTGATCTGCGACATCAGCCGCTCGGTGTTGCGGACAGTGCGCTTTTTGATGCTATTTATCTACGGCCTCAATAAAAGGATCGGCAAGATTCACACCTTCATCTTCTATTCGAACATGATTGATGCAAGCTATATCTTCGACAGGTACAGCATCGAAGAAGCCTTGTCAAAAATCACGACCGATCCGAGCCTGCCGGTGATAAGGGGAAAAAGCGATTACAATACGATGTTTACGAACTTCCGCGATCACCACCTGCACCTGGTAACCAAAAACACGACCGTGCTCATCCTCGGGGACGCCAGAAACAATTTCAACCCCCCTAACGCCGAGGTCCTCAAAGCCATCGGGGAAAGATGCAAACGGTTGATCTGGCTTAACCCCGAGACCAAACCTTTCTGGGGTACCGGCGATTCCGAAATCAAGACCTACGCCCCTTATTGCCATCTATTGCAGGAATGCAATACGTTAGTCCATCTGGAAAGGGTCGTCGGAACATTGCTTAGCGCGAGGCGTTAGAAATCCGGGGCCAGCGAAGCCATTGGGTTGAAAGCTTTGCGAAAGGACCCAATCATGACCGCTGGACTATAGAAGAAGCTATAAGCGGATCAAGCATATGGAAGAAATTGGAAATTTCTCCGGCAAATCATCGCCCTCAATGAAGATACAGGATTTCAAATGGCATTCTCTGTTACAGGAAGGCATCCTGCCACGATGACCTACCTCATCAATCGAGTCTTGGGCCGCTTTTACCTCTTCACCACCGTGGCTAAAAAATCCAACACCAGCTGGTTAAACTCACGCTAGTTCTCCATTTCAGGAAGGAGGGTATCCAGGCTATCAAAGGAAAATATTCTGACAGGAATATGCGCATTTCAATCCGTTTTCATTGATCTGGACGATCATTTTGCTTCTCGCTTTGTATTTGCTATACGTAGGGCTGATATGGAGCAGCTTTTTAACTCTTATGTAAATGTTTGTTTATAAATTCTCGAGGCTTTAGAATTTCGATATTATGGTATCCAGAAACTTTAAGTAAATGCTTATCACCGCTTATGATAATTCTGCTTCCACTGGCTATAGCGCAGGCCACAAATTTATCGTCATCGGGATCACTACACAGAGGTTCGGGGAGGTCTTCAGCAACATATAACTCTGCCTCAATGGTTACCAAATCAAGAATCGGTCGCAAGTCAATTGAAGGGAACTCATCGGAAAACGCTTCCCCCACCCGTCGGTATTCACTCAATATATCTTGAGAAATTACCAATTTAATTACGCCGTTACGCCATGCATTGAGTATTTGATGCGGTGGACCGCTGAAAAAAACGCCGGAAATAAAGACATTCGTATCGAGAATAACCTTCACTTGCGGCCTCGCACCTTCGCGATAGTGGCATGGACGTCAGACCGTTTCAGCCCGGCTTCTTTCGCCTGCTTGCGAGCTTCGGCAATCAGTTTGTCAAAATCTTCCATAGATGGTTGGGAGATCGACTTGAATATCACCACATCTTTTTCTCCCACAACGACAAATTGAGCGCCAACTTTTAAGTTAAGTCGTTTGCGTATATCCTCAGGGATGACGACTTGCCCTCTGGACGTCATTTTTGTAGTTGCCAAACTTGCCATTTCAATCCTCCTTGGAAAATATTCTTACTGGTAAGATTTTTAGCTTAGATAATTATATTTGGCAAGTCCAAAATTAAATCAACGTTTATGCCGTAGTGTCATTGCCGGTATAGGGAACCCCAAAGCCCTCACCTGTGGATCTATGTTTCACACTACTTCCCATGCAGGATGTCCATCCATCGGATTGCTTCGGAATCGCTGATCTTACCGAGGTAGACCTGCGTAGTTTTCAAATCCTGGTACCTCAAGATAACCTTCGATACGATTTCTAGAGGTACACCATTTCTGCTTGCATAGGTTGCCGAGTATCTCCGGAGATCATGAGGCGAAATACGGACATTTACTTTTTCTCCCCGCCGCCTGACAAGAGTTCTTGCTGTTGAATAACATATGGGAAATGGGCGTTCATCAGCTTGCAGGGACTTATCCTTGATATACTTTGTCAGTTTTTTTGAAACGTTCTCTGGCATGTAGGCCAGTTCTGATTCTTTACCGGATTTTGGATTTCGCGGGGTAATTGTTCTATCTGAAACATCCGACACTTTTATCTTCAGCAATTCGCCAATCCTTAATCCGCACCTAGCCTGAAGTTCCAATATCAACCTGTCTCTCTGTCCTTTCGTATTGTATATCATCTCATCCACCGTTTCCCGTTCGAGAATCTTGCGCGACACCTGCTTTGGCGTTCGATAGGATTTTCTGAGCAACGCCGTGTTGCATGGATTCCTCATGTTCAGTTAACATCGGTCGATGATGAAGTTATAAAAGGATTTTAACTGGGCATATCGGAGTCTTCGGGTTGATTTTGCAAGATCCTGCGTTAGTGTTTCCAGAAAGGTATAGATTTCATCGGAACCAACTGAATCCAAGTCCCTCTGCGCGTGAATCAATTCAAATCTGCCAAGCACATGAACGTAACTGTCAATGGTCCTTTGTTTATGGTTTGAATTGAGATAGTTATTGAAGAGCCTGATCGCTTCTTGCATTGTCATGGTCCACCTCCATATTCTTTGCTTTGTGAGGTCTTTGGGATCCCCGGTAATTATACCTTAAGATGA
>JALNVY010000214.1 GCA_023231165.1 Syntrophales bacterium
CAAATGGCGGGACGTACACGGTAAAGTTACCGCAAAGCCCTTCACAACGCCAAATTTTTTATTGAAATGATCAGAGTCTTTGCTTGATTTTAATTGTGAGAGTAACCTGTCTCATTTCTGGGGTAGCGTAAAATAAAAAACTGCTCCCTTGCCCACATTCCCTTCCGCCCATACGCGACCGCCATGACGCTGAACTACACGCTGGACAATTGCCAGCCCCACGCCTGTCCCCTCATACTCTTCATTGCTGTGGAGTCGCTGAAAGACGCCGAAAAGCTTGTCATAATAAGCCATATCGAACCCGACACCATTATCTTTCAAACAATAGACAACATTGCCGTTTTCGCTGTAACAGCTCATTTCGATGATGCTTGGCTTTCTATTCTTTGTAAATTTAGCGGCATTGGAGAGAAGATTGAAAAGCACTTGTCTGATGAGAGCCCTGTCACCAAATCCGGGCAGCAGCTTTGTGAGCTTGATTTCAAGTTCCCGCTCCTGATGTAAAGCCTGTATTTCATCCCATACTTCCCTTACAAGCTTATCCATATCGATTTCCGAGATGCTCATGCTGTTGCTGATCATTCTTGAAAAGGAAAGAAGATCGTTAATCAGACCCCCCATTTTTTCGGTGTTATTGCGAACAATGTTGATCATGCGCGCAGCGTCCTCGCCGAGATTATCGCCATATTTCTTCAAGAACATCCGTGAAAAGCCGTCGATGGTCCTGAGTGGCGCCCGTAGGTCGTGGGAAACGCTGTAGCTGAAGCTTTCAAGTTCCTTGTTGGCGTTCTCCAATTGCACTGTCCGTTCGCTGAGAGCCTTCTCCATCCTTTTGCGTTCGGTGATGTCCATGAAAATGGTGGCAAAACGTCCGGGTGCGGGTCGGTAGGCGAACACTTCATATTGCCGTCCGAGGACTGGAGAGTAGTTATCAAAATGGATCGATTTGCCCGTCAGGGCCACGTCGCCATATAGTTCGACCCACTTCGGAGCCTCGTCGGGTAAGATCTCCGTGACGAGTCTGCCGATAACGTCTTCCCGCTTGAGGCCGGTCAGTTCCTCAAATTTCGGATTGATATCGAGGAAACGGTAATCGCAGGGCACACCCCGCTCGTCGTAGATGATCTCGTGCAGTGCAAACCCCTCGGTCATGCTTTCGAAAAGGGAATGGTACCGTTCTTCGCTCTCATGCAGCGCGGCTTCGGCTTCCGCATGGGCCGAGCGCAACCGGATGGCCATGATTCCATAGGTAAGATCACCGGCCAATTCCATCAGCAGATGTATCTCATCTTTCGTAAAGGGATCGGGTTCCCGGGAGTAGATGGTCAGCGCGCCGATAGCCTTGCCGTCGGAAATCATGGGTAAAGCGAGGGAAGAGGCGTATCCCCGCTTTAGAGCTTCTTCACGCCAGGGAGTGAATGCGGGATCTGTAAGCATATTGCGGCACATGCTCGGCTTACCCGTACGGATGGCCGTGCCCGTCGGCCCGCGCCCCCGGTCAGTGTCCGCCCATGTTACGTTGACCGTCTCTAAATAGCTTTCATCGAAGCCGGTGCAAACCATGGGGCGGACCGACTTTTTCGCATCCCCTTCTGCAAAGCCGATCCACACCATTGCATGGCCGCAGTCTTCTAATATGATCCGGCAGACCTCTTCCATATATATCCGTTCGTCGGTGGCGCGCAGCATGGCCTGGGTGCTTTTGCTCAACGCCCGGAGGGTCCGGTTGAGCCGTTTCATTTCCATTTCCGCCTGCTTGCGGTCGGTGATGTCACGGCTGAAGCACGCGATGCTGTAGACGTGTCCGTCGGTATTAATGACAGGGTAGAAATTGTTGAGGAATATGACGCCGCCACGCTCATCTTCAAACTCAATGGGTTGAGCGGATTGGATCACTTCCTTTAAGCGTGCCAGGCGTGACTCGGCCAGTTCGGCGCTTAATATTTCATTAAAATGCTTGCCGATAACGTTGTCGGCTGACTTTCCAAAACGCAATAGGGCCGTTTCATTGCACATGATCACGAAGCCATCCGGGCTGAATAGCCAGATGGACTCCTTGCTTGCGTCCAGGATACCTCGCAAAGTTGCTTCGCTATTGCTCAGGGCCGCTGCCATGCGATTCTGTTCAGTAACGTCGCGGAAAAGGATGGTCAAAATGTCCTTACCCGGGTAAACGTGTATTTCCAATGTCCGGCCGGTGACCAGCGAAGGGTTCTCAAAGTGGCGCGGCTTGCCGCTTTCCATGACGCCACGATATTCGTTTTCAATGATACTGCCACGGGCTGCGGGGAAGATATCAAAGAGTGTACGGCCCAGAATCTCTTTACGGGTTTTGCCTATATGGCGCAGGGCTGTGTCATTGACATGCGTAAAATGCCACTCCCGATCGAGGGCGTAGAAACCGTCGGCAATGCTGTCCAAGACCATCTCAAGTCGGCATTGGGACTCGCGCAGATCCTCGTCGAACTGCTTGCGTTTGGTGATGTCCATTCCGTAAATACGGATTTGACCTATTTCCTCCACTAAATGAAGCGATTGTTGCCACCAAAGTACATCGGCTTTCACTTCCCTGACAGTTACTTTCTCCTCACCATCGCTTAAGTTGAGCACCAACGACTCCCAATCTGACAGCCACGGATGCTCCCGTCCACGCTTCCGGAGATCCGGTAATAATCGTTCGGCAGCGGGATTAAGGTAATGGATCTGACCCATGAGATCTACTTCAGCAATGGGATTAGGGTTAAGCCGGGGGAACGAGGCGAGGCGCTTCATTTCCGCTTCCGCCTCCGTGATCTCAATGAGTTTTTCAATTTCAACAGGAGATATATCCGCGATGTTCTCAGCGGACTTGGGCATGACGCTTTTTGCCCATCTATGGATACCGGCATTCTTATTTGATTTGTATTCGGTTTTCTTCATGCCCATTCGCTATTTCCGGGAGATCTGATGGATAATCAGCAGTCTTGATTAAATGAATATTTCCTCATTCATATATCAGATAGGGTCTTCTAACGCTTAGCAGAACGGTTTTTACTTTGCAATATGTCTTTTCTTATCAATGCCTCATGGCACTTCCCGTCCATAAGAACCGCAAATAAAGGAAGATAACCGTCATGACCCAGAACAAGATGCAGTTTAATATCCTGGAGACGTTGAAGATTAATCCAGGAATTCAGATTTTTCGAAGTTTAATATGGGGGAATCCCTGGTTGCTGATTTGCCCTTGTTTTTTATATTGTACGAAAAAATGTGCTCGTAGATCTAAATCATAATGACTTTTTTAGTGTGAATTTTTCAGGGAGGTGCTTATGAACATCGACAGCCGAGATTTTTTGAAATTAGCGGGAATTGGCAGTGTAGTTTTGTATCGGGTCTAAGCAATATGAAGCAGTCGGCAAATGCAGCGGGCGTATGTAAGGATGATTCCTTTTTCATCCAGATCTCAGACACCCATTGGGGATTTACTAACCAAGCCATAAATCCGGATGCAGCGGGAACACTCAAGAAAGCGATCGACATCGTTAATAGCCTAAAATATCAACCAAAAATATATCATAATTTAGTGGCGATTTGACACATACAACCGATGACGGCAAGGAACGGAGGAAGCGCCTGGGAGAATTTCGTGATATCGTCAAGCAATTAAAAGTAAAAGATATCAGATTCATGCCGGGTGAGCATGATGCCGGCTTAGATAATGGAAAGGCTTATCAGGAGTATCTTGGACAGCCCCATTATACTTTTGACTATAACAAGGTTTATTTTATTGTCCTGGATAACGTTTCGGACCTGAATTCAAAAATTGGAGATCATCCGTTGCAATGGTTGAGCGATGACCTGAAGCCGCTTGATAAGTAGAAAAAGTGTGAAAACCATGAAAGCTCCCCATCTAGTGATCGTCCTCACCATTCTGGCATTTATAATGGTTCTGTTTGCCTGGGGTAATTTTGCAGGTGCAAATGATGAGGAAGTCATCATAAAGATAACGGCCAAGAAATTCGAATATTCACCAAATACCGGCGAGCTGCCCGGAAATATTATCCCGAACGTTGCCGGCATCATCAGCGTAATTGTTATTACACTTCTGTTTTGCTTTCACCGCACTATCGCTATAGAGCAGATTTACCACTTATGTCACTTTCCAGTTTTGCCAGACCGGCTCTGTGTATTGGAGGCATCCAAAATGCCCCGATCGTTATGGCTAAATCCAATCGGTAGCAATGCTGTCATCGATGTTCTTGGCAGTGTAAAATAAAAACAGCCCCCCC
>JALNVY010000215.1 GCA_023231165.1 Syntrophales bacterium
AGCCGATTTTTACCGCCAGGAACTTCAGTCCGGTGGCGGTTGCCGGTCTTTCAATAATCCGTGGCGGCAAAATGTCCGTCCCAGGACTGATGAGGAGGCCCAAGCCATCGTCTCGGGAACCCCTTGGCCGACGCCGGACGATGACTTTCGGAGAGGTTTGTAAACAAGTCCGGCAGGGGGTTCACAGCGGAGAAAACTAACATCGACCTGTATCCCGGGAGAAACCGGTCTGCTCAACTCCAACTCATCCGGTTGATTCCTCCATGAGGAGATCCAATGGACTTTTCGGTGCTGTCGTCATGTCTCGCATCACATGGGTGTAGATCATGGTCGTTTCCACGTTTTTATGCCCTAAAAGCTCCTGAATTTCCCGGATGTTGACGCCGTTCATGAGGAGATGGGTGGCGAAACTGTGCCTCAGGGTGTGAACCGTTACATGCTTCGGAATGGCGGCCTTCCTGACGGCAGCGGTAACGGCGTTCTGGATGGATTTTTCACTCAGGTGGTGCCGTCTGACCTTCCCGCTCCGGGGATCTACGGAGAGCTTCGCCGAAGGGAAAACGTACTGCCAGACCCATTCCCTTGCGGCATTCGGATATTTCCTGGCCAGCGCATCGGGCAGATAAACCTCCCCAAACCCTGCTGCGAGATCCCGATCATGGAGCGCCTTGACATCATCCAAGTGCAACCGGATGGCTTCCCGGATACCGACGGGCAAAATCGTTGCGCGGTCCTTGTCGCCTTTGGCGGCCCGGACCAGGAGCAGACCCGCGCCAAAATCAATGTCCTTGACCCGCAGACGAAACAACTCCATGAGGCGCAGTCCCGATCCATAAAGAAGCTGGGTCATCAGCAGAGACGTCCCTTCCATAAAGGAAAATACCTGCTTCACTTCCTTAACGGTCAGCACGGTGGGCAGTTTCGCCCCCCGCTTTGCCCGGACGGTGCTGTTCAGATCACTGATTTCGATGTTCAACACGCTCCTGAACAAAAACAGGAGGGCATTGAAGGCCTGATTCTGCGTTGAGGCGGAGACTTTCAGGCGCACGGCCAGATGGGAGAGGAAATCCCGGATATCGGCGACGCCCGGTGTATCCCGGATCGTCCCTCCTTTCACCTTACCGGTATATTCAAAAAAACGTTTAACCCAATCAATATAAGATCGCTCCGTGCTGTATGAATAATGTTTTATCCGTATGGCCTCCCGCATTCTTGCCAAAACACTATCCGGATCGAATGCACCGGACGACGCGCTGTCAACCTCGTCTCCCGCTTCCTTGGGGGCGAGGGGTGGGGTGAGGGTATCATAGGAAACATTCTTTTCCGGAGCGAGCTTTCTGGAAAGAAGATATTGCTGATATTCAGGAAGCGTTGCTATAGGAGACATTTGGGTTTAATAATTCCTTTCCCGAAATAGATGTATTACGTATAATCTGATATTACAGATGTAGCGCGAAGGTCAATTAAAATTTTCCGATGATCATACTTGAAATATTTTTGAATGTATAGCACTGTAATCCGGCAGTTGGGTTAATTACGGTTTTTCGTATATTAAATTGTTAGCCTATGGATTGCAAAATGAAAGCAAAAGGTCTTGAACCGAGATTAATTGAGTTATTGGATGAGTTTTTAGATCAAATATTAAATCAAACTAAGAATGCCGATCGCATGGAGGAAAGAGAAACTACCAAAACAAAAATTACAGCGGCTTTTAAGGACGCCGGTATTGAAGCGCAAATAATACCAGACGTCGTTCTTGAACTTCGTGATTTGCTTGGCAGGGAAAGCGATCGCGGTTGTGTTTTGACTGCCGCAGCATACTTAGACAATGAGCTTGCTAAATTGCTTCAAAAAGTCCTAATTCAAGATGAAAAACTATTTAAGGAACTCTTTGACGGCACGGGGCCGTTGGCAACTTTTTCATCTCGAATTGATCTTGCATACGGATTAGGATACTTAGCGCCACTCCAGAGACGTGACTTACATTTAATAAGGAAAATTAGGAACATTTTTGCACATCGGACCGGAGAAATCACTTTTGATGATAATGAAGTGTCTTCACGCTGCTTAGAACTTTACCATGATGTTTTTGGTGAAAAACTCGCACCTAGAAAGAAATTTATACGAGTTGCTATGGGAATTGCAGCTCCCATACATGCCAGCATGATGAATGCGAATAGGCCAGTTAAAGCTAAAGATATTGATCTAAAGGACCAGAAATTCAAGACTACGGCAGAAACAGTTAGAAAAAGCATAACAAAAGAAGAGAAGGCTAAATAAAGCAATCCAGCCGATCGCTGCACTCCGGCTGATTTTTTCGTTGGCCATAAAAAAAGGAGGTAGATCAAATGCCAGAGCAAGGTCTTATCTTCCGCATTTTGGTGGCGTCACCTTCTGACTGTGTTCAGGAAAGGAAGGCAATACCTGAGATCATATACTCTTGGAATGCGGCTAATTCACTCAGAAATGCAGCGATCCTAGAGCCGGTGCTATGGGAAACCCACGCCACCCCCGCGATGGGTGACCGGCCGCAAGCTATCATTAATAAGCAATTAGTAAAGCAATGTGACCTGCTGATAGGCGTATTCTGGACGCGTTTGGGTACCAATACCGGTGTCGCGGAATCTGGCACGGCGGAGGAGATAGAAGAATTCCGGAAGGACGGTAAACCTGTTCTGCTCTACTTTTCCTCCGTGCCCGTTATTCCGGATAGCATTGACCAAGACCAGTACAAGAAGTTGGTCGCGTACAAGAAAGATTTACAGGATCAAGGCATAGTCTTTTCGTACGACTCTGTTGCAGCGTTTCGCGAGTTACTACAACGGCACTTGGCGTCCACGGTTGGCGACTTGCTTGCCACTCTTGGTAAATCGTCTGCCATTGCCTCCACTGAAGAGGAATCGGATAAGATAAAGGCAATAAAGATGTTCAAGTCTCAGTTCGAATCCTTCTTGCGTCGGTTTGAAGCGGACTGGACGGCGGAAAGGGATACAGATCCGCACGGAATTGACGATGGAAAGTACATCCTTCGAGACGCATTGTCGGAAGTGCTGAGTTTCAAGTCTCAGATCGTGGAGGACGACGGGCAAGGCGTTGCCGACATACTTCAGAACAGTCTGATGCGTCTTAAAGAACTTGGAAGACATGCGTTATACCTGGACGGAGGAGTCTCATATAGGGAGTTTTGGGCGAAAGGTGATGAGGTCTTGGAGAACCTTAAAAAAATACCTATGATGCTGAAGGAGACCTTGACTCCCACTCCGCCTTCCCGAGATCCAATTGAATTGCCACCAGAGGCAAACGATCCCTTCTATCGTGACCTAGTGCGCCAGGAATTGGTCAAGAGACTCAAGAGGGCTCCCACGAACAGAGAAGTAGATGAAGAGCTTGCCAAGATGCTGATAACGAGGGGAACCGATTACGTACAACCCGAAGATTTGGGCAAATTCGAAGAGAAATGAAGACGCCCAAAAAGGGTAATACAGCCGATCTCTACGTTCCGGCTGATGACGCCATTCGCCGTGAAGGATATAAAGAATGTACGACCGTGAAGTAGCGTTGAAAACCTCGTTTAATCGGTCTGTTACCAGCTTGCTTGGTATCGAAGAGAAGGACTACTACTCCAAACTCACCACAACTCAAATACTCAGTCTTAAGTCGGTACTCTCGGACATCAACAACCTTCTCACCCTCCGCTTGACCTTTTCTCTGGCGGAGTGGATCTGCGACAGATTCAACATTTCGGGAGACGCCAGAAGGACAATACTCGATACGATACGGGCATCGAAGCCAAACACAAATGGTTATGACATTGAGCTATCGTTTCCTGCTATCGTAGCGGAAGTCAAATGCAATATTCCCATAAATGCCGGTACGGAATATGGGTCGGCCCAGCGAAACGGGTTGCGGAAGGACATTGAAGGGCTTGTTAATGGAAAAAGCAAATCTTCCAAGGTTACGAGCGAATGCTTCAAGCTCCTGGGACTCTGTGACACGGCGGAGGTCAGGGCTGCAACAGACCATTTTGTTAAGAACCTCCCGGCAGACCTGAATCGAAAACTGGTCATTGAACCTAATGGGGAAGATGCTATTGATGACCAACATGTATATATCGTGTTTGTTAAGTAAAATGGCGAACATCTATATGGCCTTCGGTTGTCAAGAAAATAGTTCTCCTATAGATCGGGAAAAGAGCAATAAAAAGTATCCGTCTAAAAGTTAATGAAGCCTTGACAAACGACCCTATGGTTCGGACTTG
>JALNVY010000216.1 GCA_023231165.1 Syntrophales bacterium
CCCGACATCATGCTCCTCGATGAACCGACGAACCACCTCGATACGGAAAGCATGGAGTGGCTGGAAAGCTATTTGAAAGACTACCCGGGGACCCTGATTACCGTCGCCCACGATCGCTTCTTTCTGGACAAGATGGCGACAACCATCGCGGAAATCTCCCAAGGTCGTTTAGCCGTGTACAAAGGCAACTATTCCTATTATCTCGTGGAGAAGGAAAAGCGCTTGGCGGCTCTGGAAAAAGAACGGCTCCTCCAGCAGGGGGAGATCAAAAGGACCGAGGAATTCATCGAGCGGTTCCGCTTCAAGGCCACTAAAGCCAAGCAGGTTCAGAGCCGGATCCGGATGCTCGAAAAATTCGCTCCCCTCCAGTCTGAAGGACAGGGTAAAACGGTCAAGATCCGATTCCCCGCCGGGCCAAAAAGCGGGAAAGAGGTCCTCCTGGTCAGTAAACTTGCCAAATCTTACGGAACCCATGAGATTTTCAGGGAGGTCAGCTTCTCCCTCCAGCGGGGAGAGCGGGTGGCCCTTGTCGGGGTTAATGGATCGGGTAAATCAACGCTGTCACGGATTCTCGGCCATGTGGAAGCGCCTTCGGCAGGGGAAGTCCGCTCCGGTCTCAATGTGCACATGGCCTTTTTTTCTCAGGAAAGCGCGGAAAATCTTCATTATGAACGGACTGTTTGGGAAGAAACGATGGAGGTCGCCTCCCGGAGCAATGACCGGGAAAGACGCAACCTCCTCGGGGCCTTTCTCTTTTCCGGCAATGACATCCACAAGCCCGTCTCCGTCCTCTCGGGCGGGGAAAAGTCGCGGCTGGCCCTACTGAAGATCCTTCTCCAGGAGACAAACCTCTTAATCCTTGACGAACCTACCAATCACCTGGATTTCAAAACCAAAGATATTTTCCAGAATGCCTTGCTGTCCTACCAGGGAACCGTCGTCCTCGTATCCCATGACCGTTATTTCCTTGACCACCTCGTCAATCGCGTCTTTGAACTGAGGGACGGCGAATGTATTGAATATCCGGGCAATTATTCCTATTTTATCGAGAAGCGCCAATCATTGGCAGAGGAGAGAAAGGCCGCGGCAGGACAGAGCGGCCCCCCAGCGGGTACCTCGGCGGCGGCGGGGAAAAGCGCCTATAAGACCAGGGAAGACAAGCGCCGGGAGGCGGAAGAGCGCAATCGCCTGGCCAGGATCAATCAGGGACTGAAAAAAGAGCTTCATGCCATAGAAAAGAGCATCGCCGCCCTGGAGGTCAGGAAGGCGGAGGGCGAATCGTTTCTCTGCGATCCCCTCAGCCACCGGGAACCGGAAAGAATCAGACAGACCCACCGGGAACTAAAAGATCTGGAAAAGAAAATCGAACATTCGTATGACCGTTGGCACGAGCTGACGATGGCCATGGAAGATAATATATTATCTTGACATCAATCGGATTTTGTATATTTTCGTCTTAGTTCCCTCCCCTTCAAGAGGCAGGGTGGGAATGGGTTAAAAAAGGGGGAAACCATGTCGGATCATACCCAGGATTACGAGGATCTGAATATTTCCATACCTCGACTGCTAGCCGACGATCTTCTTCACGTTGCCCGGCAATCAGGCCACTCCGTTTCCCAACTCACCGAGAAAGCCCTGGTTCAATATCTGAAAGATGAGCGGGGCATAAATTCGGTCTATCTCTCCGCACCGGTCAATGCCATGCTAAAAGGTTTTTACGAAGAAAACACCACGCTTGGAGATCTGAGGAAGCATGGTGATTTCGGCTTGGGCACTTTCAATAACCTGGACGGGGAAATGGTTATGCTCGATGGCGTCATCTATCAGTTGCATGCCGACGGAAAGACTTATCCCGTGGGTGATCATGTCCAGACCCCCTTTGCCTGCGTGACCTTCTATAGCCCCTCTGTTGAGGAAGAAATTGAGGATAATCTCGATTTCAGTGCCTTTAATGCCATTTTGAACCGCCTGCTGCCCTCCGATAACATGCTCTATGCCCTCCGCGTCGAAGGCTTATTCAAGCAAGTGAAGGTATGGTCCGTCGCCAGGCAGGATAATTATCAACCCCTTGTCGAAGATGAACAGAACCGTCCCGTCTTTGAATACGAAAATATTAACGGCGTGTTAGCCGGTTTTTATACGCCGAAATTTATCCGCTCCCTGAATTTCCCCGGCTTTCATCTGCATTTTCTCACGGCTGACCGCAAGTACGGTGGTCATCTCCACGAATGTCGGACCGAGCGCGTACGGATCGGTATCCAGTTCATCCACCGGCTCAAATTAGATCTTCCCATAACCATTGATTATCTGACGGCAAACTTGCCGCGGTAAGTCCTTTACTTACAGGTGTTAAAATGATGCGTCGCACGAAGATAATTGCCACCATCGGACCGGCGAGCGCTGCCCCCGAGGTACTGGAATCCCTGGTAGCCGCCGGAATGGATGTGGCCCGCCTGAACTTTTCCCACGGCACCCACGGGGAGCACAAAGCCCTTATTCGCCGGATTCGTGCCGCTGCCCACCGGCAGGGACGGACGGTGGCCATTCTCCAGGATCTGGCGGGGCCAAAGATCCGTATCGGCAATCTTCCCGAGTCGGGAATCCTTCTTGAACCGGGCGGCTCCTTTATCCTGACTACCCGTCCTGAGGCGCACAATAAAGGATCAGTTTCCGTGACCTATCCCAATTTGGCCCGGGAGGTCCAGAAAGGGGACCGGCTCATGTTGGCGGACGGAATCATGGAACTGGTTGTAGAAGAGACGGATGGCACGGATATTACCTGCACCGTCATTACCGGCGGCCTCCTCACATCTCACAAAGGGATCAACCTCCCCTCAGGGACGATCCGGGCGCCCGCCTTTACGGCGAAGGACCGGGTAGATCTCCTTTTCGGCCTGGAAGCCGGGATGGATTATGTGGCCCTGTCCTTCGTGAAAAGCGCCGAGGAGATAAGAGAGGTCCGTGAATTGATTATGGAACGGGGAAAACAAACACCGATTATCGCCAAGATCGAGCGGCACGAAGCGCTGGAGAACATTGAAGAGATTGTCGCCGCTGCCGACGGAATCATGGTGGCCAGGGGGGATCTGGGCGTTGAGATTCCCCTCGAAGAAGTCCCCCTGGTTCAGAAACGCTTGATCCACATGGCCAATACCGCCGGGAAACCAGTCATTACGGCCACACAGATGTTACGATCCATGGTGGATTCCCCTCGCCCTACCCGGGCCGAGGTGACGGATGTGGTAAATGCCATTCTCGATGGCGCCGATGCGATCATGCTTTCCGAAGAGACAGCCTCGGGTCGGTATCCATTAGCTTCAGTCCAGTTCATGAACCGACTGTCCCTGGTGGCTGAGGGGAACTTTCCCCATAATGACTACCTTAAAAAGACGCCCCGGCGGGATGTTCCCGATTCGGTGGCCCATGCTTCCTGCATCCTCGCCGATCACCTGGATGCCCGGGCCATTGTCGCCCACACGCAGTCGGGGCTGACCGCCCTGAACATCTCCCGTTTCCGTCCCCGACAACCCATCGTGGCCCTCACCCCTAACAAGGAAACCCTCCGCCGGCTGGCCCTGGTCTGGGGCTGCCTCCCCATGCGGATCAGGGCGGCCCGTGGGACAGACGACTTGATCGAACTCGCCGCCCGGGCGGCCTTGGATAGTGGCGCGGCCGCCCCCGGCGACCTGGTGGTCATGACGGTGGGACACCCCGTTACCGGCGCGGGAACGACGAACATGCTCCGGGTAAAGAAGTTGTAAAGCCTTTAATGCCGATTCTAAATCAAAGATGAAATCAAGGTGGTAAGGTAACGATGGGGTCAGACTTACTTATTGACATTTGATGTCAAATGTCAATAAGTAAGTCTGACCCCATATATTTACGCTCCGTCGAGACCCGACCTCTCCGCCTTCCGGAACCAGGAGGCTGGATCCTTCAGATATTCTTCCGTGTCTTTGAGGGAAACGTAATGTTCATGTTCAATATTGGCCAATAGCTCAAAAAAAGCCTTTTCTTTGGGCTCCGTAACGTTGTCACGGAGCCGGGCGTAGTAGGTTGCCCCCTGTCCCTCGAAATCAATGGCCTCCTCCAGGGCCTTCAGATCATCAGCATCCCCCGCCGGGGCGTTGGCCGCCTTCTTAATGAAATCCTTCAGAATATCTTTAACAATAGTTTCTTTGACCTTCAGGGGTACCGTGTCGGGCCACTTCTTGTCTTTGGACCAGCTTTCGTGAAGTTGCTTGAGCCGTTCGTA
>JALNVY010000217.1 GCA_023231165.1 Syntrophales bacterium
ATGAATTTCGATATCAAAGGGCTGGATTCCCTCCTGGGGGGGCTCGGAAAACTTAAACAGTTATACCCCGAACAACCCTTTCATTTACTGATTGTGGGCAAGGGCAACCAGCGTAAGTATGAGCAGGTCGCAAAACAGACCGGCGTCAGCGATCATGTCACCTTTACCGGCGTGGTCTCCCGGAAAGATCTCGAATATATCTACGCCACAGGTGATCTTTACGCTATGCTGTCTAAATTCGACACCTTCGGCATGGTAGTCCTGGAGGCAATGGCCAAAGGTCTGCCCGTCGTAATCAGCGGTAATGTGGGTGCCAGGGACCTGGTCCGGGAAGGGGTCAACGGGTTTGTCATCGAAAATACCGGGGATGCCGAAAGTGTCGCCAAGGTTCTTTATTACGCCCTCCAGAAAGATGTCATTACTCCCATGAGCATCGCCGCGAGACAAACAGCCCTTGAATATACCTGGGAAAGGTCAGCTCGACAGGTCGCGGATATTTACCGGGAAATCATAGCTATGAAAACACGGGAACACCTACGATGAGAAAGAACCATGATATGGATCTATCGGTTATTGTCGTTTCCTATAACACCGCCGATCTCATCGGTCCCTGTCTCGCATCGGTAATAGATCAGACCGTCGGTGACAAAGAGATCTTTGTCGTGGACAACGCCTCCCCGGACGGAAGCGCCGCCATGATCGCCGATAGCTTTCCCGATGTTCATTTGATCGCCAACAAAGAGAACCGGGGCTTCTCCGTCGCCAATAACCAGGCCATCGCCCAATGTCGCGGACGGCATGTCTTTTTTCTTAATCCCGATACGGTATTAAAAGAGGACTGCCTCTCCACATCCTTATCTTATCTGGGCGCCCATCCGGAAATCGGCCTGGCGGGGCTGCACATTCTTAACCCCGACGGCACGGACCAGGATTCCGTATCCTACCGTTACCTGAGCCAGCGTTACACCTCCGGAGAACTCAGCAATCTTCCCGGTGATATCGCCTGTGTCCTTGGCGCCGCCATGATCGCCCCCCGCGAGGCGATTATCTCCGTAGGCGGTTTTGATGAGGATTATTTCCTCTATGGCGAGGATGAGGATCTCTGCCTGCGCATTCGTCGGCAGGGTTTAAAGATAGGTTACATCGAAGCGGCCAGGGTGGTCCACTACCATGGGCAGAGCGAACGTAAATCAACCTCAGCCGAGGTCTGGCGTAAAAAGATAAGGGCCGAATACCTTTTTTACGACAAACATTACCGGCCGGAAACAATCACCAGAATCATCAGGGCTGAGATGCTGAAAACTCGTTGGCGGATCTTGACCTTGAAGATCTGCTTGCCGTTTATCAAAAACAAGGGACAGGCAAAGGAAAAACTAAATAAATATAAGGTTATTCACGATGAGCTGCGGCGTCGGAAGATCTCAAGGACTGATCGTTGATAGCTTTGTAAAAGTCTCAAACACCCACTTACCGTCATTCCGGGCTTAACCCGGAATCCAGTATTTTCAAGATGCTCTGGACCCCGGCTTTCGCCGGGGTGACGGTGAATATGACTTTTTGCGGATTCAAAAATAAATAAAGGGTTTTTATGCATATCTTAGGCATCTCCGCCTTTTACCATGATTCCGCCGCCGCCCTCCTCAAGGACGGGGAGATTATCGCCGCCGCCCAGGAGGAGCGTTTTACCCGCAAGAAACACGATCCGGCCTTCCCGGCCCACGCCGCCGCCTTCTGCCTCGAATACGGCGGTGTCAGGGTGGAGGACCTGGAAGCCGTCGTCTTCTACGACAAGCCCCTCCTGAAGTTCGAACGCCTCCTGGAGACCTACTACGCCTACGCCCCGAAAGGGTTGAAGTCCTTCCTGTCCGCCATTCCCGTCTGGATCAAGGAAAAAGTATTCCTGAAGAAACTCATTCGGGACGAGCTAAAGAAGATCGGCAACGGCGCGGCCCAACTCAAAGCAAACGACGTGAAGCTCCTCTTTACGGATCACCATCTGGCCCACGCCGCCAGCGCCTTTTTTCCCTCCTCCTTTGACGAAGCGGCCATCCTGACCATCGATGGCGTAGGGGAATGGGCCACGGCCTCCATCGGCCACGGCCGGGGCAACGACATCACCCTCCTGAAGGAGATGCGTTTTCCCCACTCCGTGGGACTCCTCTATTCCTCCTTCACCCATTATCTGGGCTTCCGGGTCAATTCCGGGGAATATAAGCTCATGGGCCTGGCCCCGTATGGAGATCCCACCTCGAAGCAGGTCAGACGGTACAAGAAGGCCATTCTCGATCATCTCGTGGACGTCAAGGATGACGGCTCCATATGGCTGGATCAGGATTATTTCGATTACACCACCGGGCTCAGCATGGTGAAAGACGATAAATGGGAGGCGATTTTCGGCTTCCCCCGCCGGACGGCGGAGACGGCCATCGAACAGCGTCATGGCGATCTGGCCTTTGCCATCCAGCAGGTCACCGAAGAGATCGTCGTAAAAATGGCCCGGACGGCGAAAAACCTTACCGGGGCGAAAAACCTCTGCCTGTCCGGAGGCGTGGCCCTTAATTGCGTCGCCAACGGCAAGCTCCTCCGGGGTGGAGACTTTGATGATATCTGGATCCAGTCCGCCGCAGGAGACGCCGGCGGGGCCCTCGGGGCCGCCTATGCCATCCATCATATGTACTATAAACAGCCCCGAAAAACTCTCGGAGGAAAGGATCATATGCACGGGGCATACCTGGGGCCGGAGTTCAGCGATCTGGAGATTCTCGGCACGGCTAAAAAGTACCGGGCGCCATACCATCATGCAGAAAACATCGCGACCTTGAGTGCAACCGTCGCCGGTTATCTGTCTCAGGGCAAGGCCATCGGATGGTTCCAGGGCCGGATGGAATGGGGCCCCCGGGCGCTGGGGAACCGAAGCATCCTGGGAGACGCACGGAATAAGGAAATGCAGAAACGCCTGAACCTCAAGATCAAGTTCCGCGAGAGCTTCCGCCCCTTTGCACCTTCAGTCCTCTACGAAGACGTCACAAATTATTTCGAAACGGAGACGCCCTCGCCGTACATGCTTCTCATCGCCGATGTAAAGAAGGACCGACGGCGTCCCCTGCCCCCGGATTATCATCAGCAGCCCATCCGGGACAAGCTCTACTATGTCCGATCAGACGTCCCCGCTATCACCCATCTCGATTATACGGCCCGACTCCAGACGGTACACCGGGAGACAAATCCCCGCTTCTGGGAGCTTCTGAAGGCCTTCAAGGACCAGACTGGCTATGGGGTGCTCGTCAATACAAGCTTCAACGTTCGGGGGGAACCGATTGTTTGCACCCCCGAGGATGCCTATCGCTGCTTCATGCGGACGGATATGGATTACCTGGTCGCGGGAAACTTTATCTTCGACAAGACGGAACAACTACCGTGGCAGGAGAAAATCGACTGGCAGGAAGAGTACGGCCTGGATTAGAATAGGGTGACGGGGACATGATCCGGAAGCCCGAAGAGAAAGGCCCGTGTTCCCTCCCCGGAAGGCCAAGAATTTGGGTTGCAAAATCAATAACCCATTGCTATAGGAACGCTCCAAGAACTTCCCTCCCCTTGAGGGGGATGGTTAGGGTGGGGATGGGGTTATACTTTAGTTCCCGCCAAACAGTTATTTAATGTGAAAGTAAAAAATGGAAATCATAAGAGACTTCTGGGGATTCCTGAAGGAAAGAAAAAAATGGTGGCTCCTGCCCATGATCGTTATGTTGCTACTCATGGGCATCCTCATCATGTCGAGCGGCTCCGCCGTGGCCCCATTCATCTATACCCTGTTTTAGACGAGGAATCATGGACCTGGATCGTCTTGCCACATCAAAAACCATCAACGTCCTGACGCTGGCCGTCCTGATTGCCGGCCTGATCTTCAGCGCCCGGTGGCTATTGTGGATTGCCTTGCTTTTGACCCTGGGAAATGCCTTTGAAAGCCGGTTCACAACCGCTCTCGCCCGCTACTGGATGAAATTTGCCGCCGTTCTCGGGGCCTTTAATTCCCGGGTCATCCTTACCGTGACCTTCTATCTCATCCTCACCCCGCTGGCCTTTGTTTACCGAATCTTCAACCGCCCCCTCGTGGATCACTTCCGGGCCAACAAACGGCAGAGCTATTTTGAAGACCTGAACAAGACCTATACCCCGGCGGATTTTGAAAAGACATGGTGAAATCAGCCCTTGACGACATCCTCATGCC
>JALNVY010000218.1 GCA_023231165.1 Syntrophales bacterium
GCTTGCCGGAGGAAAAGCTGGAGCTACAACTGGCGGTTCCGGTTACATCGGCCAAGGCAGTGACGCTGATCGGGATGTGTACGACCTCGGCGGTATCTACAAGTTTAAAGCCGGTGAAGCCGGTATTCTCTATCAGTACATACGCAGTTCTCAATTAAAGACTCAGTACATTAACGGTTACCTGACCCAGCTAAGCGGCCTTTACCCCTACGCGAAACTGACCTTCGGCAAGCTGTTTCTCGAAGGCGAGTTCATGTACGGATTCGGCGACCTGAGATCGTATGAGAACAACGGAGGTGTTACCAATGCGGGACAACCCACGGCAGGAACGAATCTTAACATGGCCCAGAATGTCAGCCTGACCGCCTTAGGGGCTTATGCTCACGCGAAATATGATCTCAAACCCGCCTACATAGGGGCGAAGTTCGTCTATCTCAGCGGCGACGATCAATCAAACAGCGATAAAGCAACCGGTTCCATCCTACAATCGCTGCAGATGAACCGAAGCTTCTATCCCACTCTGATCCTCTGGAACGACGACTATCAGAACAACATGGGCAACATCCAGGGAAACGTCCCCGCAGGCGCCACCGGGACCAACCGCAGAACCGGTCAAAGCTACGCCGTCAGGCAGGAGATGGACAACGTCTGGTTCTATCAGGTCTATGCCGGTGTCAAACCGGCGCCCAAAATTGACATTAAGGCGGCCCTGTCTATCGCCAATGCGGACAAGAAACCGAAGAGCGACGTGGGCGCCGTCGGTAGCCCCGGTTATTACAGCGGAGTTAATGTTCAGGAGTTCGTATCTGCCCAATATGGGACGGAACTTGACCTTACGGCCTCCTACAAGATCTACGACAACCTGACATATATGATCGGCGCCGGTTACCTCTGGGCAGGCGACTATTTCAAGGGCTATGATAATAGCGCCGTGGTTAGCAACAATTACCTTCTTTCCCATAAGTTAACGCTGACTTTCTAAGCTTAGCGGAATAATCGGCATACAAAATGCCCCTGCGATTCTACAGGGGCATTTTGTACAAAAGTCCTCCTTGGGTGTTTGTCTTTGTCACAATAGGTTGCTTTTAGTCTTGATAATCGCCCAAAGATCATTTAAGCTGCCATACTTTATGAAGGGAGGAGCATATGCCCGCCGAAATGATGAACACCAAGGAAGTAGCCAAGTATCTTAATGTCAACGATAAACAGGTTTATGCCCTGATCCGGGAAGGGGGAATACCGGCGACTCGCGCCACAGGGAAGTGGATTTTCCCGAAGAAACTGATCGATGAATGGATTGAAACAACGGCCCGCGATGGTTTGTCCCAAGCCCGCCAGAAAAGCGCCGCCGTCTCTGGAGCCCTCCTCGCGGCGGGGAGCAACGACCCTATTCTGGACATCGTCCAGACCACACTACGGAGAATGCATCCCGATTTATATATCTTTTCCGCCAACACGGGGAGTACGGAGGGACTGGCAGCCCTAAATATGGGCTATACGGACATTGCCTGGTCCCACCTGTGGGATCCGGAAAGCGGTCAATATAACACGCCCTTTCTGTCTTCCCATCTTCCCCGGATCGACGCCGTCGTGGTCAACCTGTTCCATAGGGATATCGGTTTGATCTTCGCCGCGGATAACCACTTGAACATCAGGAATATCGAGGACCTGCGGCAACCGGGCATCCGCTTCGTCAACCGCCAGGAGGGATCAGGAACCCGCCTGCTCATTGATTATCATCTAAAAAAGTCCGGAATCAGCACGGACGGAATCATTGGTTATGAAAACGAGGTCTTTACCCATCTCGAGGTCGGCTTGGCCATCCTCTCCGGTCAGGCGGACGTGGGTATGGCCACCGGATCTGTTTCCCGGATGCTTGGGCTTTCGTTTCTTCCGGTCACCAAAGAGCAATTCGATATGATCCTTGATAAAAAAATCTACTTTGAAAAAGGCGTTCAGGGTTTCATCGATACGATAAGATCCGATGCCTTCCGCAAAGGCGTCGAGAAGCTGGGGCATTACGATTTCCGTGAATCGGGAAAGATCCTTTATTCAAAAAACTAAAACTGATATTTTAAGAGGAAGGAATTGCGCATGAAAAAACATTTATTACTGTTCTTTTTGATCATGATGATCGCGCTGCCGGGGCCGCTCGGGGCCAAGGACAAGAAATTTATCTTTATGGCCTCAACCATCGGACCTATTGACGCCGGTATCGTCGGGGCTCTGGAAGGATGCTTTGAAAAGGATACGGGCATCAGGGTCCGCCACGTCGGCGCAGGCACCGGCGCGGCGATGGATATTGCCAGAAAATGCAACATCGATCTGGTTATGGTCCACGCCAAGGCCCTGGAAGAAAAATTTATCGCCGAGGGATATGGCACGGAACGGATTCCGCTTATGTACAACGATTTCGTCATCTTGGGTCCCGCAAGCGACCCCGCCGGAATCAAAGGCATGAAGACAGCCAGAGAAGCCCTGAAAAAGATCTCCGAGATGGGGTCGCTGTTCATCACCAGGGGCGACAAATCGGGCACCCATATCTCGGAAATGGAGCTTTGGAAGGCGGCGGGAATCAAGCCCACCGGTCCCTGGTACATAACTTATGAAAAAGGGTCCGAAGGTAATGCCCCCACCCTCCGTTTCACCGATCAAAAAGGGGCCTATACGGTAATCGACCGGGCAACTTTCCTGGCCCTAAAAAAAGACATCAAACTTGAGGTCCTTGTTGCCGGCGACGATGCCCTGTTGAACCGCATCTCCCTGATCCCGGTAAATCCGCAGAAATGTCCAAAGGTTAATCCCAAGGAAACTATGATATTCGTAAAATGGCTGACGGATCCGAAAAAGGGGCAAAAGATCATCCAAACCTTCGGGGTTATGGAATATGGTAATCCCATGTTTTTCCCCGATTCGATAGCATGGCGAAAAAGCCAAGGAACTAAATAGGAACAATTAGTAGCAAGTTAATTTTAGGGGGGTAGATTTCAAAGCTATCCCCTCTTAACTAATACGGAGGATAACACATGGAGAGATTAACGAGATTAACTTGGACATTTTTCTCAATTTTCGCGCTCTTGATCCTTTGCGGAGTCAGCACGGTCGACGCTGCCAAGGCCCAACCAAAACAGAAAAACATCATCATGGCCACGACTACCAGCACTCAGGATACGGGGCTGCTGGATGTTCTCATTCCGATCTTTGAAAAAAAGACCGGTTATTTCGTCAAGACCATCGCCGTCGGTTCCGGCCAGGCGATGACCATGGGGTCCAAGGGAGAGGCGGACGTCCTGCTGGTCCACTCCCAGGCGGCAGAGAAGAAATTCATAGCCGACGGCAACGGCGTTAATCGCCGCCTGGTCATGCACAACGATTTTATCATCGTCGGGCCTCCGTCAGACCCGGCAACGATCAGACAATCAAAAAAGGCGGCAGATGGTTTCAAGAAGATCTCCTTGAGTAAAACCCTTTTCCTCTCCAGAGGTGACAATTCGGGGACCAACGCCAAGGAAAAGGAGATCTGGAAGGCCGCCGGTATCCAGCCGGAAGGACAGAAGTGGTATCAGCAGACCGGCCTCGGCATGGGACAGACCCTCGCCGTGGCAGCGGAGAAGAAAGGTTACACCCTTGCCGACCGCGGAACCTATCTGGCTATGAAAAAAAACCTTGGCCTTGACATCCTTCTGGAAGGAGATGCCGTGCTCCTCAATATCTACCATGTCATCGAGGTCAATCCCGCCAAATGGCCGAAAGTGAATGCCGCCGGGGCCAAAGCTTTCGCCGATTTTATGGTATCGAAGCAGGTCCAGGGTATCATCAAGACCTTTGGCATCAAAAAATTCGGTTCTCCCCTCTTCTTCCCTGATGCGGAAAAGAAAGTAGAAGACCTGGGAAAATAACATGGATATCATTTTTGAGGGAATCAAACAGGCCCTTTCCCTGCTTATCACCCTCGATCCCGAGGTCATGAGCATCACGTGGCTGTCCCTGAAGGTCTCGGGGACAGCCACCCTGATCAGTCTTTTCATCGGTATCGGCATCGGAACAGCCGTGGCCCTAAGCAGCTTTCCCGGGCGGCAGATTGTCGTCGGCCTTATCAATACGGGGATGGGCCTGCCGCCGGTTGTCGTCGGGCTCTTCGTCACGATTTTTCTCTGGCGGAACGGCCCTTTCGGTTCCCTGGAGATCCTTTATAC
>JALNVY010000219.1 GCA_023231165.1 Syntrophales bacterium
AAAAAAATGGCGGAGAGAGCGGGATTTGAACCCGCGGTACACCTTTACGGCGTACAATCGCTTAGCAGGCGATCGCTTTCGACCACTCAGCCATCTCTCCGCGATTGAAATATTACTGGCGGAGGGAGCAGGATTCGAACCCGCGAGACTTTCGCCCAACGGTTTTCAAGACCGCCGCCATAGACCACTCGGCCATCCCTCCAGTGTCTTTCACAGAACTTGTAGGCGGCCATTACCCTATTGCAGGAATCCTGTCAATCCCTTTCATATAAGGACGCAAGGCTTCAGGAATTACCACGCTGCCGTCGGCCTGCTGGTAATTCTCCAGAACCGCTACCACCGTCCGCCCCGCGGCTAATCCCGATCCGTTCAGGGTATGGACAAAATCCAGCTTCCCCGTCTCTTCCCGCCGAAAACGGATAGCGGCGCGCCGGGACTGAAAATCTTCGAAATTACTGCACGAAGAGATCTCCCGATATGCATCCTGCCCCGGAAGCCAAGCTTCCACATCGTAGGTCTTGGCGGAAGAGAATCCCAGATCCGCCGTGCAGAGACTTACGGTCCGGTAGGGAATGTTTAGGCGCTGGAGGACCTCTTCAGCGTTAGCCGTAAGCTTTTCCAGTTCATCGTATGACGTCTCCGGCCGGGAGAATTTTACCATCTCCACCTTGTTGAACTGGTGCTGGCGAATGAGGCCCCGGGTGTCCTTGCCGTAGGAACCCGCTTCCGCCCGGAAGCAGGGAGAATAGGATACATAATAGATGGGGAGTTCCTTTTCGTTGAGGATCTCATCCCGGTGGATATTGGTCACGGGAACTTCCGCAGTCGGGATCAGGAAATAGTCCACCTGATCAACCCGGAAGAGATCTGCTTCGAACTTGGGAAGCTGTCCCGTCGCCGTCATGCTTTCCCGGTTGACCATGAAGGGCGTCAGCACTTCGGTGTAACCATGATCGAAGATATGGAGATCCAGCATGAAATTGATTATTGCCCGCTCCAGCATGGCCCCCAATCCCATATAGACGGTAAAGCGGGCGCCGGTGATCTTCGCACCCCGCTCAAAATCCAGGATTTTCAGGTCTTCGCCGATGTCCCAGTGTGGTTTCGGGGCAAAGGAAAATCGCGGCTTTTCACCCCATACCCGAATGACCGGATTGTCCTCCGAACTGGTTCCGTACGCCACCGATTCATGGGGAATATTAGGAATCACCATGATCATTGCATTGAGCTCCTCTTCGACCTTCTTCAGTTCGTCGTCGAGGCTCTTGATCCGGGCGGACACCTCTCCCATACGGGCAATCTGTTCAGAGGCGTCTTCCTTTTTCTTTTTTTTCTCCCCGATATCCTTCGATACGGTATTACGGTCGTTACGTAGTTTCTCCACCTCCTGCAGGATATCCCGGCGGCGTGAGTCCAGGTTGAGGAAGGGCGACATGTCCATTTCCTGGCCTCGCTCCAGCATCTTTTTTCTGACCAGCTCCGTATTTTGACGAATGAATTTAATGTCCAGCATAGATCGATTCCTTTTTTTAATGGGGTCAGACTTACTAATAGACATTTGCGTTAACGTAAATGTCTATTAGTAAGTCTGACCCCATTATTCCTATCACTTCGGCTGTTTGAAGTCAACTCCTTTGTCTCTACGGCCGAGTTTGCCCTTGATAGTCCGGATGACCATAACCATTTCAGAACACTTCAGGAGCCAGGACATGACAAAAAAGGTGGCCAGACCGACGCTGATACTCCCAACAAGGAAAACAAGGCGTCCCTCAAAAGGACCGGTAATTTTCCAGGGAATGATGATTTCAACGAGCATGATGGCCCCCCACATCACCAGGGATGCGGCGGTAATTTTGCCCAGGGAGAGGTAGAATTCACGATTCAGGTAAGATCCGATCCGCTTCTTCAGGATGACCCCCAGCATGATTACATTGACAGCCGAGGCAATGGAGGTGGCCAGGGCCAGACCACCGTGCTGCATGGGAGACATGAGGACAACGCTAAAGGCGACATTGACGATCAAGGCGACAATCGCCGCCTTCATGGGAGCCTTGGTGTCCTGGAGGGAATAGAAGGCCGAGACGATGATCCTGATTACCGAAAAGGCCCACAGTCCCAGGGTATAATACAGGAGCGCATCGGCGGTCTGGACGGTGGAATAGGCGTCAAAGGCCCCCCGCTGAAAAAGGACGGAAAGAATGGGCACCCGCAGTGCCAGCAGGGCAACCGTCGCGGGAACGGTAATGAACAGGATGAGGCGCAAGGAGAAGGAGATGGTCTTTTTGAAATCTTCAAATTCACCCCGGGCTACCTGATCGGAAAAGCTGGGCAGGGCCGCCGTTCCTACGGCGATGGCAAAAACTCCCAATGGGAGCTCCACAATCCGGTCGGCGTAATAGAGATACGATACGCTTCCCTTCGGCAGCAGGGAGGCGAGGACGGTTCCGATCAGAACGTTGATCTGATAGATGGCGGCGCCGAAGGAGGCGGGCAGCATGAGGAGGCCGATCCGTTTGAGGCCGGGATGGCGGAAATGGAAATCCGGCTTGAGGCGGACCCCCATTTTGATCAGAAAAGGCCACTGCATGGCCAACTGAAGCACCCCGCCGATCATGACGCCCACGGCCAGGGCGAAGATCGGCTCTCCAAAGAGATCCCGCAGGAGCAGCGCCGCCAGGATCATGGAAATATTAAGGACGACGGGAGACAGGGCGGGAGCGGCAAAATGACGCAACGAGTTTAGTATCCCCATGCACAGGGCTACCAGGGAAATGAAAAAGATATAGGGGAACATGAAACGGTTCAGCAGGACCGTCAGTTCATACTGCTCGGGGTTCCGGAGAAATCCCGGGGCCATTATGGTCACGATGAGGGGAGAAAAGATCACCCCGGCAAAGGACACGATAACCAGAACCACAGACAGGGCGGTGAAGACCACATTGGCTAATTCAAGCGCCTCTTCCCGGGATCTCTGCTTGAGATATTCGGTAAAAACGGGCACAAAGGACACCGTCAGGGATCCTTCCGCCAGGAGTCGGCGCAGGAGGTTGGGAATGCGAAAAGCGACGAAAAAGGCGTCCGTTACCAGGCCGGCGCCGAAAATCCCGGCAACGACCATGTCACGGATAAAACCGAAGATCCGGCTCAACATCGTCGCCAGACCAACTACACCCGCCGCCTTTGCAACCTTCTCATTTTCTCTGCTTTTTTGTGGTTGAGGCATAATATTGAGTTCGGGGGAATGGGACGGAGTCGAATTAACCAAGTAATTATTTTTTTTCTGTCAGGCGTTCCAGCTCCTGACGATTGCACCCCGTAATGGCAACGATCTTTTGCCGGGAGGCATGACCGGAGACAATGGCCACCTGAACCTTTTTTATCCCGAGAGTTTCTGCGAGAAATTCGACGATTTCTTCATTCGCCCGACCTTCCACCGGTGGGGAGGTAACCTTTATTTTTAGGGCATCGCCATGGGGCCCGATGATCTCGCAGCGGGAGGAGCGTGGCAGGACTTTGAGCTTCAACAGAACACCATCGGAGATTTCCTTAATCATCAGTTGAAGTACACGGCGGCCTGAATCATCGTCTTCACTAAAAAGAACTGGAGAAAATAGATAACCAGGATCACGATGATGGGAGACACATCGATGCCCATGTTGCCGAAAGGCATCCAGCGCCGGACGGGGGCCAGTACGGGTTCCGTTACCCGGTACAGAAAGTTGACGATGGGATTGTAGGGATCGGCATTGACCCAGGAGATGATGGCCCGGAAGATGATGACCCAGACATAGAGACTCAAGACCAAGTCGATGATCTTCGCGAGGGCGACGATAAGATTACCCATTACAAACATGGCGGTTTCCTCAATTAATGACCTTACAGTGAGAGAGCGAAGTCCTTGAGGGCCTGATTAAAGGCCCCGGGATTCTCCATCATGACAAAATGACCGGCGTTTTCAAGCAACGCCATGCGGGCGCCCGGAATATGATCCGCCAAATATCGGGAATTTTCCGGCGGCGTCATCTTGTCCTCGGCCCCGCAGAGGACAAGCACCGGGATACTGATCTTGGCAATATCGTCGGTCAGGTTCAACTGGCTACAGGCCGAAAAATCACCCTGCATAACCACTGGATTCGCCTTGGAAAAACCCTCGAAAAGGGCAGGCGAAAATTTCTCCCGGTTCTGCTTGGCC
>JALNVY010000220.1 GCA_023231165.1 Syntrophales bacterium
CATGGACGGCCTCGCCGATACCGCCGACGGCGTCTTCAGTGTTCGGTCCCGGGAAAGGATGCTGGAAATCATGCGGGACAGCCGCATTGGGGCCATGGGGGTCCTGGCCATCGTCTTCATTATTGCCTTGAAAATCGCCGCCCTGGTTCCCCTACCCCTTCCGCAACGCCTGGCGATCCTCGTCTTAATGCCCATCGGCGGCCGTTTCGCCATGCTCCTGATGTTGACGGCCCTCCCCTACGCCCGCAAAGACGGGGGCCTGGCGACATTATTCGTCAACAGACGCTCCTGGCTGAATCCTGTTTTTGCAATGATTTTTCTGGGGACCGCCGGATGGTTTCTCGGCGCCTGGATGGGGCTGGTCGCCGCTCTGGCGGCGGTTGTCGCCGCCGGGTTGGTCTCCTGGTACATCTACCGAAAATTGGGTGGATTTACCGGCGATACCATCGGCGCGGCTTCAGAAATTACGGAAACTGTCCTCGCCCTGGTCGGACTGGCCTTTATTAGCTGACGGCCAAAGTGGGGATGGGGTTAGGATTTTATGCCTCATGAATATCAAATTCTTGCCGCCGTGCTCCTTGATCTGATCTGCGGAGATCCCCGGTGGTTGCCCCATCCGGTGAAATTGATCGGGCGCTTTGCCCTTTTCTGTGAGCCCGCTTGCCGGAAAGCAATCCCCAATCCGCGCCTGGCCGGGGTGATCACAGTCGTATTCGTATTGTCGGCAACCGCCTGGCTTGCCTGGGGTATCGTCTTCGTGGCCGGCTTGCTTAACCCTTGGTTGGGAGACTTTCTCTCTATCCTGCTTATCTACACAACCTTGGCTGCCCGGGATCTCTCCCGGCATAGCCGGGAGGTCTATGAGAGCCTCAAGGAGGGAGATCTGCCCGAAGCGCGCCGCCGGGTAGGCAGAATTGTGGGACGGGATACGGACATCCTCGATGAAAAAGGAGTTATCCGGGCCACCGTGGAGAGCGTCGCCGAAAATACCGCCGACGGCGTCACGGCCCCGCTTCTTTTCGCCTTTCTCGGCGGCCCGGTCGGGGCGCTTCTTTACAAGGCCGTCAACACCCTCGATTCAACCTTTGGCTATAAAAACGAACGCTACCGGGAGTTCGGCTGGGCCGCCGCCCGCCTGGATGATCTGGTCAATTATATTCCCGCCCGCCTGACGGCGATCCTCATCCCCGTTGCCGCCGCGCTAACCGGCTTATATGCCCGTAATTCCTTGAAGATTCTCTTCCGGGACGCCCGCAATCATCCCAGCCCCAACTCCGGCTACCTGGAGGCAGCCATGGCCGGGGCTCTTGGCGTGCAACTTGGAGGCCTGAACTATTACTTCGGCCAGCCTTCGGAGCGGCCAACCATGGGCGACCCCCTGCGCCCCCTCGCAAGCCGTGATATTGTCAGGGTCAACACCCTAATGTTCGTTACTTACGCCCTCCTGCTGGCAGGATGCCTGGCTTTCCTAATCTGGAGATCATAAAACTGACCAATTCTTTTTATTTTCTAACGAAGAAATCAGCCGTAGCGCAGCGATCGGCTGGATTGGCTGGTTACCCATTAATTTTCTGGGTCATCAGGCAGCTGAGCGCCATGCCATACTGCCGCTATCCATACATCATCATTCCTGAGCTTATAGAAAAAACGATATGGACTTACGATGATTTCGCGAAACGGAAGTTCCGGAAACTCCAGCAGCGGTCTTCCCGACTCAGGAAACTTCTTGAGCCGGGAAAGAGATTTCTCTGCTTTCCGACGAAAAGCTACAGCGGCAGAAGGCTTGTCTCTGTGAATATATGCAATGGCCTCCAGGAACTGGCGGCGACCTGTGGGCGTGAATAATATTCTCAAGGTTTTGTAGCCTTTAGATAAAGGTCAGCTTCTCTCAATACATCTTCAAGTTCATACCCTGTTCCTGCTGCTATTTCTTTCTCGCCTCTGGCCAGCAAGTGCAAAATATCCATTTCATGCTGTGCGTTTTGATAAACTTCCATGCTAACCATGACAGCAGCCGCTCTTCCGCGCTGAGTAATAAAAACAGGTTCTCTTGAAGATGAAACACTCTTCACCACATCGCTGGCGTTTTGTCTAAGATCGGAAATGGGAATAATTTTAGGCGCGCTTGGCATTGGTTGTACCTCCTATTGTTACGTTGGTTGTACTACCCGTTGATATTTTAGTCAAGTGTCTGCTACGATATTTTCCCTATCTTCTGCGGGTAACGAAAAGCTAAGCCGGAGCGGCCCAGTGGGCAGCGATCGGCTTTATCGTCTGGTCAGCCATTTGCCAAAAACCCTTTATGAAACAAAACGATGCCTTTTGAAACCTTTTCGGTAAACGGCAAGGCAAAGAAAACTTCTTGAGGAACTCCCTCATAAACCAGTGCTGGGAAATTCTGAAAACCTAACCGCTTATAGTAGTCCGGATGACCCACAAGAACGCAACCTTGGCCGCCCAACTTTTTAAGTAAAGACAACCCTTCACCGATAAGGGATTTCCCAATTCCTTTTTTTTGATACTCCGGCAATACAGAAACCGGACCGAGGCCGTACCAGCCTATTGCACCGTCAGATATTGTTGCCGGCGAAAAAGCAATATGGCCTACTATCTTTCCATCAATCTCCGCAACCAGCGAAATAGCCAGCGCATTGGCCTCACGTAATGCATTTATTATGAATTGCTCTGTATGATTACTAATGGCAAGATTCTTGAAGGCGGCTATCGTGACTTCGTTTATTGCTGCTATATCTGCAATTGTTTCATTCCTTATAATCATTAAAAGCTCCATGTTTTTTATTTCTATGACGGCTGACGGGCTCTTCAACCGCAGCGTTCAGCTGTCGGCTGAAAGAGCGATGTTAGATTTTGTATTTATTAGGCAGAGCAACTGTTGCTGATATCTGCTGCATTGGCATTTTCATTGCCTTCTGCAATTTGTATTTTTTAATTACATATTCCATTACAGCGTTTTCATCATTTCGATTTACATCAGAATTGACTATCAAGGCTTGACCTTCTTCTTCAAGATCAATCGGATCTAAAACCCCATCTTCGAAAGCTTTCCTAAACCCACTCTCTTTTAATAGGTGGTATTTTGGCGAACAGGCATTAATGCAAAATTTCATCTCATTTGTTGTAGAGACAACCGCACCATCCAACACATTTCTATGATTATAAAAATCACTGTGCCCAAAGTGGTAGCAGAAACCTGAAAACCCATTTTGTTTCCCCCACTCTACTATTACCTCGTAGCCATATAGTGTGGATTCAAAATCATAGATTTGGAAATCTGGATTGTGACCCTTGGCATGAAGCCAAACAATATTAAAATCAGCTGTAATTTCACTTGAGGTAAACTGTTTACATGCAGCCCGAATAACTCCAGATATTATCTTTTTTCTGCCAGCAGGGTAATTTTCCTCGAAAATATCGCCGTCTAAAAGCATCTGTTCCCTGATTTTCAGAAATTCTTTATTTGTAAACTTCTCTTTTAATTCCACAAGATATTTATATTTTTCACACTTAACAAGAAAATCCGGTGTCTTGCTGGAGCTTTCCTTTATCTTTTCAACCTTCATTCCCAACAAGGTTATGCAATCTTTTATCTCTATTTCGGAATTTATAAGCATGACTTTTTTGAAATCTACCCAGGAGCTTTGCCGCATCTTTATGCCGCTTGCATCGGCCTGATGGCGTCCAAGGTGTTTTTTTCGAGAGATTCCGCCTCGTAAAGGTCCAGCGCTCGCTGGGCGTTCAACCAGAACTCGGGCGAATTTCCGAAGAGACGGGACAGGCGAAGCGCCATAGATGGACTGACAGCCCGGCGTTCTCGCAGAAGTTCATTGACGGTCTGTCGCGAAACCTGCAGCTCCGAGGCCAGACGAGCTGCTGTCAAGCCATAATCAGGCAGGTAGTCTTCCCGAAGCATTTCTCCTGGATGGGTAGGCCTTATCTTTCTTTTTTCATCATTGGCAATAACAGTCATAGCAACCTCATCAGTGATAATCGGTGATTTCGACGTTGTATGTGTTGCCTTCTATAAAATTGTCATGGCATATTTACACAATACTGTAAAATTGTCGAGGAAGAAGCTATGGGATTTTTACCAGGGAAACCGGAATCGGTGATGATTCGTATTTTATTTGACTATCCCATCTTAATATGTATGATACGACAAAATAAA
>JALNVY010000221.1 GCA_023231165.1 Syntrophales bacterium
CCCATGCTTCCGACCCTTGCCGCCATGGCGATCGGCCACATTATGGGCGAGGGAACAGGCCGCCTGGCCTGTATCAGTTTTGGCTGCTGTTATGGGAAACCGTTGTCCGTATTGCCCCTTCTCGCCCGTAAGGTGCTGGGGCCTTTCGCCATGACCTTTTACGGAGCAACAAAAAAAATCGCCTATGCCCACGGTCTCGACGGCCAGCCCGTTGTTCCCGTTCAGGCCATGACGGCTGTTATATACACCTTGGCGGGTTTGGCAGGGATGTGGTTTTTCTTGACCGGGCTTTATCTGCCTGCTTTTGCCGTCACGGTAGGGACAGCCCAGGGGTGGCGTTTCCTCTCCGAATTCCTGCGGGCCGATTACCGGGGTGGCGGCAGGATCTCCCCTTATCAGTTTATGTCCCTCCTTGCCTTGCCCTATGCGGGAGGACTACTTTTTTTCTTTCCCTCCCTCCCGCCGCCGGGAGGAACGCAGCTCATGGCGGGCCTGGAATCAATGTGGACGCCCGGGATGATCCTTTTCCTGCAAATCCTCTGGCTCCTGATCTTTCTGTATACGGGAAGGAGCAGGGTGACAGGGGCGGAAATTTCCCTCTCCGTCATCAGAGACAGGGTGTAGGAGCTATAGACACTCGATAAATGAAGCCGGCTGTCCCGTGGCCGCTTACGGCGCCGGCGCGTGATAATTCAATAAAGAAAGGCAGAAGAACCATGTTAACCCTTCAGGAAACGACTCCGTTACATAATACGCCGTTCGCGTTCACTCTTTACCAAAAGCCGGAGCCTTCAGATTGTTCCTTTGTCGAACAGGTGCAACCGCGACCCCACTTTCATCCCCTCGTTGATCTTTTTACAGGGATGATTATGGGCTACGAGGTGCTCTCCAGAGGGACGGAGCCATATGAAACTCCTCACAAAATGTTTGAAGAGGCCAAACGTCTGGGGCTGACATGGGAGTTGGAAAAGGCCTGTCGCGTCGCCGCCTTGAAAAAGGTTGCCAGTTTTACAGATGAACTGCGCTCCGCGACCTATTTCATCAATGTCAGCCCGGACAGTTTCAGCGATCCCCGTTTTACCGAGCGCTTTACACGAAATCGACTCATGGAATACGGTCTGGATCAACGGCAGATCGTCATCGAGGTCACGGAGGAGAAATCTTTTGGGGACTATGATAAATTCCAAAAGCTGGTGACTCATTATGTCAATCAGGGATTCAAGATCAGTTTGGACGACTTCGGCGCCGGCTATTCGGGCCTGATTGCCCTGATCGCCTGTACGCCTCATTATCTGAAGCTCGACATGGCCATCGTCCGTGATGTTCACAAGCATGATTATAAGCAGAAACTGGTCAAGTCGATCGTCTCTTTCGCCGGTAGCGTCAATTCCAAGCTCATAGCAGAGGGCGTCGAATCATGGGAGGAACTCGAACTCCTCGTCAAATATGGGATCCGTTATGTCCAGGGTTTTCTGTTCGGTTGCCCCCAGGAAACGCCTTATGGTCTGCCCGAAGAATTGAAGGAGAAAATCGCCGCTCTGGTCAAGAAATATGATCAGACAAAGGCGGATCTCGATGAGCAGATCGGCGGCATGGTCATTCGTCCCATGACACTTCAGAGGAATACCCTTTTGTGCCGAGCCCTTGATGATCAGTTCAAGAAATCACCCCATCTGGATCATGTAGTGATTCTCGATGGGGTGAGCGTTGACGGCCTCATCACACGGCAGCATTTTTATCTGGAAACCGGCGGCGCCTTCGGTTACCAGTTATTTCAGAAGAAGCAGGTGGATGTTATTTGCAAGCATCAAACTCTGATTGTCGAGGATAAGATTACCGTTACCGCTTTGGCCAAGCTTGCCATGGACAGATTCCAGGAAGATCTCTATGACCCGGTGCTGGTTGTCGATTACCTCGGTCGTTTTCTTGGTTCCGTGACCATGAAGCAGGTCATTACCAAGGCCGTAGAACTTGAAATCCGTTGCGCCATGGCTGCCAACCCGCTTACTAACCTCCCCGGCAATGTAATAATCCATCACTGGATCCACGACATCCTGATGGATCCGGAATATACCATTATTTATGGGGACCTTGATCACTTCAAGGGTTTCAATGATACCTATGGCTTTCTCATGGGCGATGAACTGCTCCGTCTTACGGCCAGGATACTGTCGGAAAATATGGCACTGCTTCATAAAGAAGCGAAGCTTGGTCACGTCGGCGGTGACGACTTTATCATAGTCTGCCCGGGAATCGTCTCGGACAATGCCTTGGAAGCTATGTGTCTGGCTTATGATCATGCCAAGTTAGACCTCTTCAAGCACGACCATGTAAAAAAGGGTTATTTCGAGATTATCGACCGCCAGGGCAATCCCGTCCATGTCCCCCTGGTCACCATGAGCCTGGCCGTCATCGACAGCCGCAAAATCTGGATTGACCCCCATCCGGCCCTGTTTTCCGAGTTGGCCGCATCGCTGAAGAAAAAGGTCAAGCAACTGACGAGTCGGACAGGGCGAAGTGGGTATATATTTGAGCAGCGAAGCTACGACGTAAAATATGAAGAGTAATGAAGTTCCCTTGGCAATCTCTGCAAAGTCGGTGAAACTCACGCATCAAAATTGGTGGAGCGATTAAAGCATGGTGGCAAAAAGAATCCTGGTGGTGGATGACGAAAAGGACCTTGTTGAACTGATCGCCTTCAATCTTGAACAGGAAGGATACATCGTCTTCAAGGCATGGGACGGTGAGCAGGCCATGGAACTCGCACGGGAAATAAAACCCGATCTGATCGTTCTGGACCTGATGCTGCCCGGGCTGTCCGGCCTCGATATCTGCCGGCGCTTACGTGGAAAAGACGAAACGGAAAATCTGCCGATTGTCATGGTGACCGCCAAAGGCCAGGATGTAGACAAAATAATCGGACTCGAATTGGGGGCCGACGACTACATCACCAAGCCCTTCAGTGTCCGCGAGCTTGTCGCCCGCGTCCGGGCCGTTCTTCGGAGGTCGGAAAGGAAACCGGCGCCGGAAGAGGGCGACGCCTTCTCGTTCCGTGGCCTCCAGGTCAATTACCTGTCCTATGAGATCCGTTTGGCTGACCGGAAAGTGGAGCTCGGCCCAAAGGAATTGAAACTGTTGATATTTTTAACAAAGCATCCTGGCAGGGTTTATTCCAGGGATCAACTGCTGGATTACGTCTGGGGAGATGAAACCTATGTGGAACCACGGACGGTGGACGTCCACATCAGCCGCCTGCGGGCCGCTATCGAGAAAGACAAGGAAAGTCCGGAGTACATCCTCACTGTCCGGAGCATCGGCTACAAGTTTGCCGACGTCAAGGCGCCATAAATCATCCTGCCAAGACTTACATTTCCTGCAATCCTCCCCCCGTTTATCTTAATACCTGCGCTAACGGCGCAAAGATCAGACTATTAAATATTCCAAATTGGTTAAATTTTCGCGAAATCTGTTTTACATGATGCCGCCGCCGTGTTATAATATTCCGTCAAACACGGGAGCTGGTACATGTCATTATATGGCAGGCAAGAAATACCATTAGCGCGGGAAACCCTTTTGATGTTTTCCGGGTTTTTCCTGGTTGCCTTTTACACCCCGGTCACGCTCATCTGGCTGGGCGTTATCCCCTTTCGTTACCGTTTTTCCCTTGTCTTTATAGTCCTTGCCCTGACGATCCTCTATATCCTAAAGCGGAGATTCAATTGGTCAGAATTGGGCTTCCGGCGGGATACCCTGAAAGGATCCCTGAAATGGAATTTAGGGATTACCTCTTTCTTCCTGGTCCTGATGTATGTGTTTTATAATCACGGATGGATTGAAGTTGCCCAGATCCGTCTCTGGCCTATCTTCCTGTTTTTTTATATCCTTATACTGACGCCGGTCCAGGAATTCTTTTTCCGTTCCATCCTATTCGCCGAAATGAAGAAGGTACGAGCCCGGAATCCCCTCCCGATCATTGCCCTTTCATCTCTATCCTATGGATTCCTCCATGTGATCTATCAGAAACCGGCCATGCTCGTCGCCACTCTTCTCATGGGCGTGGTCTGGGGCTGCATCTATTATAAGTATCCGAACTTCTGGGGTGTGACCATCTCGCACGCCCTCCTCGGGGCGGTCGCCATTACGGCAGGCATGATTTA
>JALNVY010000222.1 GCA_023231165.1 Syntrophales bacterium
ATGAGCGGTTTCATATCCCTGACAGGACAGCCGGACGGCCTGCCGACCAAGGCGGGGACCTCGCTGGGTGACGTCAATGCCGGAATACACGGGGCTTTTGCCGTTATGACGGCGCTGTGGTACCGCGAAAAGACCGGCAGCGGCCAGCATATAGATATTTCGATGCAGGAGGCGATGATCTCGATCCTGGAAAATGCCGTCGTCCGCTGGACCGTCGGCCATGTCCTTCAGACCCCCATCGGGACGATGAACCCCAACGACGCCCCCATGGCCGCCTTCCGCTGCCAGGACGGGTATATCGTCATCTGTACCGTGGGTGATGAACACTGGCATCGCTTCTGTGTGGCCATCGGTTATCCGGAGTGGGAGCAAGATTCCCGTTATACCGATAAACATTTACGCTGGAGTAATAAGTACATCATGCAGGAGGAGATCGAAAGGGTTACGGCCAACTACACGGTGGAAGAAGTCGGCAAGATGATGGAGCGGGGGCGGGTGGCCTATTCACCCATTCTGAACATTCAGCAGGTAGTCGATGATCCCCACCTCAAGGAACGCGGCTACTTTGTCGAGGTCGAGCATCCCGTCATCGGCCGGGCGATAATTCCGGGCCTGCCCTTTAAAATGTCAGAATCACCGGGAAGCGTCGACCGTCCGTCGCCGCTGGTGGGCGAGCATAACGCGATGATCCTCGGTAAATACCTCGGTCTTGATGCGGCGCAGGTAAAAGAGCTGGAAGAAGACGGCGTTCTGTAAGAATGCGGCCATAAAGAAATGTAACGACTCTTGGAAAAATCCTCCCGAAGCGAGAAGAGGCCTTTGAAAATGATCTGCCATCTATTCAAAGGCCTCTTCTTTATCTAGATGTTCACCGCATTTTCTTTCTTCACACCGGAGGAAGGGAACCCGACAAAAATCAACCCACCAGTGTAGATAGATCTTCGACAATTATATCTACTTCCGGCCGCCAGGCTTCTCCCTCCCCACGTGAGGATACACCGCTTAGAACCTGCGCTACCGGACATCCGGCCGCTTGTCCTCCGGCAATGTCCGTATCCAGGCGGTCGCCGACCACAAGAGTTTCTTCCTTCGCCGTTCCCAGCAGGCGGCGAGCCTCGTCGATCAGGGCCGGAGACGGTTTGCCTGCATAGACGGGTGCGACGTTCGTAGCCGTGACAATGACGGAAAACCAGGCGCCGGCGCCGGGGATTATCCCGCGGGGGGTAGGAAAAGATTTGTCGGGATTAGTAGCGTAGAAGGGTACGCCGTGGGATACCAGCAACGTGGCCTCGCACATCTTGGCAAAGTTGATCTGCCGGTCAACGCCGATGACCACTGCCTGGGCTTTTTCAGCTTCCTCCACCGCCAGGGGGGTGAAGCCTTTCTCCGTGAGCGCCGCAATCAGACCTGATTCGCCGATGGCGAAGATGGGTCCGCCGGCAGGGAATCTCTTTTTCAGCAGGTGGGCGACGACGAGGGAAGAGGTCAAAACCTGCCACGGTTCGACTTTCACGCCGAAACCGGCCAGGCGCTCGACGTACTGGTCGGGGGTGCGGGTGCCGTTGTTGGTGGCAAAAACAACCTTCAGGCCGCGGGTACGGATGCGCGCAAAGATCGTGGGCAAATTGCCGATCGCCTCCTCTGATTTCCAGAGGACGCCGTCCATGTCGAGGATCAGGGAACGGATATTGGAGGGGATCAGGTCCATGGATAAGGCCGGTTGTAAACTTCTCAATCTATATCGAGCTACGATTCATCGACACGAAGTTCACAATCGCCTGGTTGGTCATCAGGACGTGCTGCCTCATGGACTGCTCGGCCAGATCGACATCCCGCTTCTTACAGGCTTCCAGAATCGCCGCATGATGCTCAATATACGTTTCGAAATAGCTGGCATAGCTTAAGGACATGTTTTGATAATTAAAGGTCCTCCGCTTAAGCATGACAATCATCTGGCTGAGGTTTTCGTTACCCGACTTATCCCTGAAATAGCCGTGAAAAAGTGAATTATTTTGGAGCCACGCCTGAATGTCTTTGGTTTGGGCGGCATTGATCAATTTTTTATGAAGACTTGTCAAAAAGGTAATATCCTTACCGGTTATCTGTTTCATGCTGCACCGCACCGCATATCCTTCCAGCAATGCCCTGAGGTCGTAAATCTCCTGCAGTTGCTTGATGGAAAGCTTGACGACCTCCATCCCCTTGTTCCTTTCATAACGGATCAAGCCTTCGCTTTCGAGCTGTCTCAAAGCCTCGCGGATCGGGCTGCGGCTGACGGTGTAATCGTCCGACAGTTTCTTTTCCGTCAACCGTTCGCCGGGCATGAGACGTCCGTATGTAATGTCGTCTCTGATCCTCTCATAGATATCCTGGCGTATCGATTTATCTAGCAGCAAACTGGCCATCTTGAACCTCCTGCACAAGTTAGATTCGACCATGTAGTCATAGCGCTCTGTCGTCATGAAAACCTGAAACTTGTCATGCCAACATTGTATACATTATCGGTAGGCGGTTTAGCATTTAATCTTTGCATTGTCAACAAAAAATTAGCTAAATTTACAAGGAAAATCTTTCTTTTGCCCTACCAAGTATGTTGATGGAAGTTTTATGGGTTCGATACGGTCTGGTAAGCGATTCTCTGCAGGAATCGGGCTAGCGCCGTTGGCAGGTCGATCAGGACAACTCCCTGGTCGGATAAAGTTCCCGGCAACCCCTCGGGTGTCGTGCCATAGATAACGCCATAGAAAACACAAGCGGTGAGGTAAGCGCCGATGGGGTTCGCGTGCCGTCCATCCGCTCCATGAAGTGAGATATGGGAATTCGCGCTCAGGGCGTTCTCCCAGGCACATCCCACCGGCACCAACGTGGCCCCGAGTTCTCGGGAAATCTTATCATAGGCCTCCGCAATGACCTGTTGCGAATCGCGACGATTTTGGTTGGCCCACGTCATATAAAATGCCGTTTTCCCGCTCGTTTTTCTGATTTCTCCGTCCAGCAGCCTGGCATTTTGAAACATCTTTGCCGGGTCTTCCAGCGGGCCGCCGCTCCGTTCCTGAAGAACCACATAATCCCACGGCCCTTGGGTGATCAAATCCCTGCTCCGGGGATTATGCCAGTGCCACTCAAGGCTGACGCCGCTTGCCGTGCTGGTTTCGCTATGGAGATCATTCCAACGACCGGCGGTTTTGACCAATCCGGAGATAAGTTTCGGTATATCATGGGTATAGATGTGGCTGTTACCCAAGAACAACACGCGACGGGGGGGTGGATTTTTATTCATGGCATTTGCTTCCATGTGAAGCCGAGGATCTCAAAATATAGTCCGCCCACCTTTAAGAGATTATTTTAAGCTGCCCGAATATAAGAAAAAGGTCCTTGTGAGTCAAGAAAAATTAAACCCAGCCACCCTTGAAGGATGCCTTGCCGATGAGGCAACCGGCCGGGTATGTTCGGCATAAACATTCGGAAAAGCAGTATGCCGCGAGCTTGCGGGACCCTTCCGGAACAGCGCCCTCAAGGGCGATTTTTTCTTCGGCAGTCCTGTAAATAAAACTTGACAATAATTGCATAAAAAGATATCGGTTAATCGTGTCGACAATCGTGTAAACAATTTTGTTTACGATAACCTGTTTATTTCCATTTACAGGAAGAAAAACTTAAATGAAGATAAAGTGAATTGTATGAAAACAAGCTGAAAGGAGCAGAAAAATGATTACCGGAAAGCAATACCGAGAACGTATCGCCAAACTAAAGCCGAACGTATTTCAGAGAGGAAAATTCGTGGATCGCTTTGATCCTACCATCATCGGTGGGATTAACGTCATGGCTAAAACGTATGATTTTGCCCTGGCCCCGGAGTATGAAGGAGTCGGTGTGGCGACGTCCCATCTGACGGGAGAAAAGATCAATCGATTTACTCATATTCACCAGAGCATGGAAGACCTGTTCAACAAGCAGAAAATGACAAGGCTCTACGCTCAGGAAGTCGGCGGCTGCATACAGCGTTGCATGGGGGTCGACGGGCTTAACGCTCTTTCCATAATCAGCCATGACGCCGACCAGCAACACGGTACGAATTACAATAATAACTTCCTTGAATTCCTGAAAAAAGTACAGGCGGAAGACCTTTGCCTCGTCTGCGC
>JALNVY010000223.1 GCA_023231165.1 Syntrophales bacterium
GCTGAAAGATCAGGACGACGGTGCTGCTTCCCGGGCGGAAGAGACTCTTGGGACAGCCCTTATTAACGAAGAGGCCTGAGCCGATGGGAGCGGGACTATCATATCCTTTCTCGCTGTAACACTGAACGATATCGCCAATCATGAGGGCCACGACCTCCACCATCGCCACCACCCCCACTTGGGTGCCTCCGGGGACGTCCGTATCGATAATGGTGATCACCCGCTTGTTCTTGGAATAGGGAGTCACGAGAGATACGACGGCCTCGGGATGGCAGGCGTGATAGCGTCCCGGGATGGAATAGAAATCAATAACCTTCCCGGCAACGGGGGTGTGGGTATAGTGATAACGCTCCGGTGTCAACCGGAAAACAGCAAAATCGCCGTTATTAAGGTATTTCCGCCACGTCAGCTTGTTCCTTCCGATCAGCTCTTCGAAATCGAAGAATTTGCCCTTGATGAAAATACCGGAGGCGTCGTCGAAGGAACCGACCAGCATGCGGGCGTCGCAGGGAGACACCACCGCAGCAGGATCACGGGGCATGGGCCGGCAATCCCGGTAGCGGAGCTTTCTCTCAAAGATCTTCTGGGGCGTATCCAGATGGGCGGGGCTTTCCAGACATTCCCGGAGATCTATCCCGCTTGCCTTCAAAAAATCACGATGGCCGTTGAGCTTTTCGTTAAGAAGACTGTGAAAGTTGAGAAAAGCCAAGAGTCGCGACATCCGGGCATTGGTCACAACCCGAAACATCAGGGGGGCGTTTTCCCGCAAATGTGAATAAACAAAGCGAATTCCCCGATTACCGAAAAATTTTTCCGTACTTACTGTGCGGCTCTCCCGCTCAACATATTGATGCAACATTGGACGATTCTCCATGGCTGGCTTCCATTGTTTGACAAGCACGCCGACGGTCGTCATGAACAGAAATCAGGACCAGATAAATGAGTTTTTGTAAATCCGTCTCCGGCGCTTTTCCCTCGCAGATGTTTCTGCGGAGCCGCGCCAGGAAGGCAGAGATACCCTCTTCCTTAAGAACAAACCGCAGGGCCTGTCGCGTCGCATGAGCTGCGCGGCCCAAACCTTCGCCCAAGGCGACCAGGTCGGCGGTTAAAAAATCCAGGGCCTCTTCGCTGTGGCGGCGGCGCAGGTGTTGCCGGTAGTACCGCTCTGCGGCAAGATTAAAATCTTCGGCTGGCATCTGTAAGGGCGACGAAACGCCTGCCTCCTTAAGAATCCCCCCGGTAAGCCTACCCAGGGCAGCGAACCGGTCCGGCGCCTCAAGACGCAAGGCCAGTTCCTGAATCGTCTCTTCCATCTGAAACATCTCAATCAAATCGGCGGCGTCTTTCTGGAGGATCTTCAACAATGCCCGGCGGTATTCCAGATTATGGACCCGCAGATAACCCGGATAGCGGCGGCTATGCCTGACCTTTTCCGTACGGGTAACGATCATTTTTATCATTTCGTTGTCCGTATCCTCCCGGATAAAGAATGTCGGGATGCCGATAGCCGTGCCGAAAATAACTTGCCGCCGCTCGCTTTCCACAAAAGGGCGGTCGGGAATCTGGGTGTGGGAGATCCGACCGGTGGCAAGATATTTGTAAGCCAGACAGTAAAGAAGGTTCTGAATATCCACCGCCCTGCCCATATCCCCGGAAAATTGTTCGAAAAGGCTGTAATGGCGGGCCTCAAACCCCGAGAACCCCATTGTTTCTAATTCCCGCATCTTCTCAAAGAGATAGAGAGACATCTTCGTATCAAAAACGCCCAGGTCGGCCAGATCTTTCTTCAGCCGGTCACTGTTATGGAGTTTGCCGTCAAGGGCAGGACTGCGCTCGGTGCTCATGAGGGCCACCAGGTAATCGATGATACGGAAATCAGGAATAAAATCGCCGTGAAGACCACAGAGGACGCTAATCGTCCGATCCAGCCAGAGGGGTCCGAAAGGGGTTAGGGGACGGCCGAATATTTTTAGATTGGCCTTTTTCTGCCAGCGCCGCCAGAGCATGCGCAGATGGGTATAATCCAGTTCATGGGGTAGAAAGGCCAAGGCCTTTTCGGGGTGAAAATCTTTAAAATCAAGGCGATAAGGCGCAGCGGTATAGGTCCCTACAAAAAGCGGTAAAAAATGTTCCGTTATTTTCACCACCAGGTCGCCGAGGTATTTCTCGTGGATTTTAGTGAAACCACTGTTTTGCCCCTTCAAGACCTCGCCAAGTCTCCGGCTCCCCATGCTGACATGGGTGCCATTATTGGCCAAGCTGATATTCGAAGTATTTGGAAGGGTTACGAGATTTTTCGTAATAATGCCCGCCTCCCGCAGCTTGGCCGTGGCGTTCAACTGACTGCGGCTGAGGACCCGGTGGCAGAGATGCATGTAGTCATATTTAGCCTCTCCGCGCTGCCAGCCTGACAGACAGGGACTCATAAAAAGTTCCCGGTAAAAGGCGTCGGAAATGCAATCATTTAGCTTTTTTTGCCGGAGCGGCGGGTGGGGGGAATAAAAAACCATGGCCTCCTGGCCGTTTTGCAGCAGCCGGAAGCGTTCATTGGCGTACATGGTCAACAGTTGGGTCAGGAGGAAGCGCTTGGCCATTTCCTGGGCAACGGCCTGCCCCACCCCGTGGCGGTCGGTCGGAGAGATGATATGGAACGAGAATGTTTCCGGAGAGGTGTTGTCATTGAGGAAATGTCCCGTTAGATCCCGGGCTGTCTCACGGATCATTGCCGGGGGAGGATTTGGGGATGATCCGACCGCTTCAGCCAGGGAAAGCTTGAGAAGATAGCTCACGGGAATGCGCACATAATCCTGCCCTTCGCGCTTGAAAAGAAACTTCTGGAGATCCGATCGGTTTCCCTGGGAAGGATCTTCTTTATCCGCAAGCAGATCACGTTGAAAGACCTCTTCCGTAAGTGAACTCAACAACCTCCGGGGGAAACGGACCCAACTGTTTTCCCATACCGCTTCCGTGTTGGAAGTCAGATAGTTCTCCAGCTCCGTTATGACCCGCTTCCTTGTGTCCCCCGCCGCCGCACGGCGCAGGATATCGGCGAAATAGTTTGATTGTTCGATGGTAAGAGGCAGATCGACATCTTGCTTTTTTCCAACAATAACAGTCTGGAGTTCCGCCTCGCTGCCTGCCGTAGCGTCTCCACAGGCAAAGGGAAGGGAAGATACGTCGAGATGATCTGAATGTCCATAACGTACATCCAGCGTTTCCAGCATACGGCGAAGGGAAGGAATCTTCTCATCCGTACCTCTGACCGTATGTAAATGGGAGCTTTTGTTAGTTTCAGCCCGGCTCATCGGCAAATCCTCCTTTTTTAAAAAGGAGGATAGCAAAGCTTTGTTGCAGCGTGATTACAAAAGTAAGAAGCTTTTATGAAACGTCACAGCCTGAAAAAGAGAACCCCTCCCAGGAGTAATTTTAATCGATCACCACCCATCGGCCCGAGGAGCGCGGGTTAGGTTGATTAGTTGGCCATTTATTATTTCTTGGGAAAATACTTCACATTGCTTATATTTTCAAAATCTGAATCCTGAGTCCAGAGCGTGGCTTTAAATTCCTGAGCTGTTGCGAGAATGATGCTGTCCGCCATGGGAAGATTATGCTCCAAGCTTAGTTTTGCAGCGGCAATTGCCAGTGGTGCGTTCAGATCCACAACCGTTCCTTTTTGCATGGCAACAACCGCCTGTAGTGCTTCATTGTCGCTTGACTCCCGGAGAATGACCTTGAAGACCTCGTATATCGTTACCGTGGGGACAACAAGCAATGCCGGATCGCTTAGCGGGCCCAGGAAATGCTCGGCATTAGGTTCATCTGCGAAGTAGGCAAGCCAGCCGGAAGAATCTACGATATTCATGCTCTATCTTCCTCTCGTTTGAATTCAGTATTGATACCTTTGAGGAATCCACGAAGTTCTTTGATATCGCGTTCCGGGATAAGTTCAATACGTCCGGCATATTCGACAACCTGCATTTTTTGGCCCGGACGTAGATTCAATGCCTCCCTGACTGTTTTTGGTATGACGACTTGATATTTTGGTGATACGGTCACTGTCTGCATTCCAATACCTCCATCGATCTATTATGTATTACGTTATCATGATCGATATAGTTTTGTCAATCATGTTGCCGGAC
>JALNVY010000224.1 GCA_023231165.1 Syntrophales bacterium
ATATGCAGGGCTTCTTTTTCAAGTCGAGGCCACGGATGTCCGTCACTACGGCAACGATCTTTTCCAAAAAGCGCTCGTCGATGCCGGGAAACTTAAGAGAAACGATTTCTCTTTCCCGTTCCGGGCTCGGGTAGTCGATGTAGAGATAAAGACAGCGCCGTTTCAGGGTGTCGCTCATCTCCCGGGAACTGTTCGAGGTCAGGACCACGAAGGGGATATGTTTGGCCCGGATGGTTCCCAACTCGGGGATGGAAATCTGATAGTCGCTCAACAACTCCAGGAGAAAGGCTTCAAATTCCGGGTCCGATTTGTCCACCTCGTCAATGAGGAGAACTACGGGTTCCGGGGAGGTAATCGCCTTGAGGAGGGGCCGGGGCTGGATAAAATGCTCGGAAAAGAAGGCGTTTTCCTGGGCGCTGATCTTCTTCACCGCAGTGGGCAGGGTGTCCTCCACGGCAATGATATCGTGGATCTTTTCCTTGAGCATCTGGGTGTAGAGAAGCTGCTTGGCATATTCCCATTCATAGATAGCCTTGGCTTCGTCAATGCCCTCATAGCACTGGAGACGGATAAGCTCCCGGCCCAGGGCGCGGGCCACGGTCTTTGCAAGTTCCGTTTTCCCCACCCCTGCCGGGCCTTCGATGAGGAGGGGCTTGCCGGTGGCGCCGGCAAGGAAAACTAAGGTGGCGATCTCCAGGGAGCTGATATAATTATTCTGTTTTAGTTTTTCTAAGGTTTCTTCAATGCTGTGAAAGTCCATTTCTCCATCCTTGCCGACGATTTTTCTTTTGATAACTGTCACGGGTCAATGGGCGGGCGGCTCCTTTTATTGAGTGGATTACGATCAGGCGGCGCGGTCTGATTAACCGCAACAACTTGACGTGGTTTTGAAGGGTGGGAGTGATGGTAGCGGCAGATTGCATAGATCCAGAACGGCCTTTCCGGCATTCTCATAATCTTCCGGACGTATTTCCGCCCCTACGGATTTTTCGATCCCCAGATCTGTTAGGACGAGATACTTTTTCAGGGGCACCTCGGCCTGTTCAAGCATCAGTTTGCAGCAGCCGATGGCGCATCCGTCTATTAAAATCGTCTCGTTTTCCGTCGCCGACCTGACAAAGCCTCGGCGGTGTGCACCGATGCCTGCCAAACAAAAGGCGCTTCCATAACCTTCCTTCACGAGTTCCAGGGCAACCTGATTGGACAACTGTCCGACATTTGCGGCCCCACAACATGCCATAATCAGAGTCTGTGTGTTTTTCATGGATAGAACCAATATATTCTTTTGCGGAGATATACAGGGATGATTCTCGACTGTCAAGCAGTATTGACACCTCCTAATCACGGGGAACGATTAAAACCGGCCGGACATGATGCTGGGCGACCGCTTCCATCTCCGTTTTTGTACCAGTTCCGAAGTATTTCTATCGAACATGGTTCACCGCTTCGCCGGTATAAGTAATACGGACGCTTCTGAATTGCGTGCCACGTTGTGGCTGACACTTCCAAGGAAAAGCTCTTTGACGAAACCTCGACCTTGGCTCCCCATAACAACAAGGTTCACGTCCCGATCCTGGATAACTCGCATGATCTCTGTAAAAGGTGCACCATGGACCAACTCGATATCGATATCCGAGTTCCCTTTCAATTTAAGGGTCTCCTTCATCTTTTCTAAGCGCACACGGTCAATTTCGTTGAACTCCTCCAACCGATGTTTCAGGTGGGGATCAATGCGTGTCTTATCTTGCACATGAAGAAGGGTGACATGCCTTACATCGTCGCTTAGTAATTTTTCGAGGTAGGTGAAGACAAGATCGGCGTTTTCAGAGAAGTCCGTGGGGAATAGGACGTGCCCACTGAAGTCACAGCGAGAGGCCTGGATGCGTACATTCCCCTCAATTTGTTTTTTTTCGAGGCGCACAATAAGAATGGGTTTGCAGGCCTGTTGAACGACATCGTAAGCAACACCACCAAGTAGCGCTTCAGTCACCATCGAATGACCGCGTGAACCGATCACGATGAGGGAGTACCCCTCTTTCCTGGCAATACGATTGATCTCCCGCTTGGCAAAACCTGGCAGAACCTTTGTTTCCACAGAGAAACCCTGTTGCTCAAGAATCCGCTTATGATCCTTTAGCATACATTCAATTTGGGCTGTCGTGTATGAGGCTGCGATGGAGCTTGCTTCCTGAATGCTGAGACATTGCAAAAGGAGACAGTGCTTTGCACCGTAAGCCCTCAACCCGCCGATACAATTTATCACCGCAGAAGAAGCAAGTGAAAGATCCGTAGCAATGATGAATCTACTAAACATGGCAATTCCTCCCTTCTGGCCTGTTGAAACGTTTCATAGCGATGTTTCTGGTAACGCTTTATCGTACCACGGCCGCGAACGGTTGCAGATATTGCACACCGTGAGCATGACCGGTACTTCCACCAGTACGCCGACCACGCAGGCCAGGGCTGCCCCGGAACTGGGGCCGAAGAGCGTGATGGCAACGGCCACGGCCAATTCAAAGAAATTACTCGCCCCGATGAGGGCTCCCGGCGATGCCACGTTGTGGGGAACCTTGAAGATGCGCATGAGCATATAGGTGAGGCCAGAGTTAAAATAGACCTGTATGAGAATGGGAATGGCAATCAGTATAACTGCAATCCATTTGGTTGTGAGATTTTCCGCCTGGAATGCGAAAATGAGGAGGAGTGTCAGGAGCAGCGCCACGACCGTCACCGGCTGGAACTTCGGCAGAAAACGATTCTCGAACCATTCTTTGCCGTGGGATTTCAGTAAGGCTGTACGTGTCAGATACCCCGCCGCCAGGGGGATGACTATAAACACCACGACCGAGGTGATCAGCACCTTGGACGGCACGACCACATCAGCCACCCCAAGGAGGAACATGACAATCGGTGCAAACAAAACGAGCATGATGATGTCGTTCACCGCCACCTGCACTAACGTGTAAGCCGGGTCGCCGTCGGTAAGATAGGACCAGACGAAGACCATGGCCGTACAGGGAGCCGCCGCGAGGATGATGAGTCCGGCAGTATAGCTTTTGGCCGTTTCCGGATCGATCCATGGTGAAAACACATAATTAAAAAAAACCCAGGCCAGAAGGGCCATGCTGAAAGGCTTCACCAGCCAGTTTACGAATAAGGTAACCAGAAGCCCCTTGGGTTTGCGGGCAATGCCGCCCAAGGAACCGAAGTCGATTTTCAGCATCATGGGGAAGATCATCATCCAGATGAGGATGGCGATGGGCACGTTGACCTGAGACCCTTCGCCGAATTCCAGTTTGCTTAACGCAGCGATGCTGTCCGGCAGAAATTTGCCCAAGGCTACACCGACAACCATGCAGATGAGGACCCACACCGTGAGATAACGCTCAAATAAGTTCAGACGCTTAGGGGCCTTTGGCAGTGTCTTGACCTGGACTGATGGAGATTTTGTTCTCATAAATTATATTATTCCTTTCTTTAATCATTCCGTATATATTTGCAGATGGAAATATGGCTTTTCTCAGTTCATGTCAAGCTGAAAGCCCTTAGATCAACGACTATTTCAGTTAATCTTTCCTTTTGCGTCTTTCTCGGGCCAGGGCAATCCTGCTTCTTGCGAGATAGCCCAGACCGAATAATATTACCAGACCGGAATGGATCACATTGAAATAAAGCGTCTGACCTTTGGCGCCCGAGAAAAGGGCGATCCAGAAAAAGGGGCAGAAAAAGCCCACCAGCACAATCGCCCATCCGATGCGGACCTGTCCTTCCAGATGACGTACCCGTTCGCTGACCGGTTTTACAGGTTTTGTATCTCCGCGAACCGACTGAAGGGCTTTCTTTCCCAGCATGGTGTAGGGACAGGCCGCCCAGAGCGTGGACAACCAGCGTAAAATAACCTTCATCGTTCACATTTCAGCAACTGCTGCATCCGTCTCCAAATTTGGACAGGTTTGACGTCAGTTGGAAGCCCGAACCTCTGAAGGACCTCGTGAAGTCAACCTTGACTGGTCTTACTTGTTCAAAGAGATTCTTCTCGATGAGATACTGAATCCCTCTATCCGTGAAAACCACATCGCTTTCCTGTGACTCATCCAGAGCCATACCCAACGAGGCGCCGCCTCAGCCTCTCTGCA